>CACANC010000021.1 GCA_902533755.1 uncultured PS1 clade bacterium | reverse complement strand
AATTAGAACAATTACCCATTGATTTAATACAATATTGCTACATATTAAAATGCTTATAGCTAGAGCAAAAATATAAACTAGAAGACAAATTATTAAACTTTTAACCTTTATTCCCAATTAATAACCATCCTGCCTCTAGTACCTCCTGCATCCAGTCTTTTATGTGCCTCAAAAGTATTTTCTGGAGTTACTGTATCAGCTACTCGAAGAGAAATAAGCCCTTCTTCAACTTGCTGACGAAGCTTATCAAGTTTATTGAAGTCACAATCATATTCAATTACCCAAGTAGTGGTAAAATTTATATTTCTTTGAGGTTCTCCCCTAAATCCTCTTACACTTGTAAAAGATCCGTTTTCTTTAACTGCGTCAATTGCTTTTTCATTAAGTAAGGCCCCATCAGCAATACCATCAACACCTTCGGGAAAGACTTCTTTTATTTTTTCAGAAAAATTTTCACCTCTTGGAATTATATGATCGACACCTAATTCATTTAAAAGCTCAATATCGTTTTCATTTGAATCAGCAATCACGGTTAAGCCATCAGCTTTTGCTAACTGAATTACATAACCCCCATACGCACCTGGTCCGCCAGTAACAGCAATAACTTGTCCTTTATTTAGATTTAATAAATCCAAAGAAAGTCGAGCTGTTAATCCATTCATAGGTAATGTTGAAGACTCAACAAAAGAATAACCTTCCGGAGCCTTAACAACTGCAAACTGATTTAAAGTTATCTGCTCACGATATGCGCCGTGAAGTTCATTGGGTATAACCATTCCCATTACCTTATCACCAATACTTATCACGGTTTCAACGCCTTCACCAACTTGATCTACAATCCCAGAGATATCCATTCCTGGAACAGAGGGAAGAGGAAAATCTTTACGAAACTGAGATATTAAACCGCTTCTTGAAACAATATCTGTAGGATTTACAGCCGAAGCATAATTTTTAATTCTAATTTCTCCAGGGCCCGCAGAAACCTCTGGAATATCCATTACTTCAAGAACTTCTGGATCCCCAAATTCTTTAAAACCAACTGCTCTCATATTTCACTCCTTGTAATTACTGGAAATAGTTTAACTCCATTACTTATTTCTTTCGATAAATAATTCATAAATAACTCTGGATCAATAATTCCTGACTCTGGAGCATGAACACCAGAAATATCAATCAGCCCATCAATGAGCATTTTTACTCCACATGCTAAAGGAAAAGAGGTAGCCTCCCCCATTGATAAATCCATAATACCTCCGTCAATAGTTACGCCAACTGAAATCTTTTGACCATTCTTATTTCCCTCGGCATAACCAAAGACTGGCGGTAAATGTAATTTTTCTATTTTTTGCTTTGGGGTGGTCGATCCTTCCATCCAAGTAAGAATCCTTGCAGCCATATTTTTTGTCAGAAGATTCATCTCAATTAAAAACCTTATAAACTTCAAGGTTGTGATAAATCCTCTTTCTTCACCATGCATTATGTTTAATGACTCATTAATATTTGGATAATGGTGAGGAAAACTTATTGCTTCAGGATGGCCAAATATATTTGCTTTAAATTCTCCTAATTCTGGATAATGAATTTTTACTTCTGTTAAAGGTCTTTCCATTTGATATTTCCCATCTTTAAATACCTTAACTTTTCCAATCATTTGTTCGATACCATGAACCATAGCTGCATTAACCCCTTTTTGCGATGATATAGGCTCTGGTTTAGCTGAGGATATATCCCATCCTGTATAAACTTTTGAAATATCATCAAGCTCAAGCATGGCTATATAAGCAAGGATATTTGTTAAACCAGGGCTAGCACCTAATCCTAGGATTGCTGTAATTCCAGCGTTTTTTGCCTTATCATCTAAAAGAAACATTTCTTCAGTCGGCTCCCAATCATCACAAATATCAAAATAATGACAATTTGTTTCTATTGAAGCGCTTAGAATTGGTTCTGCAAATTTAAAAAAAGGACCAGTAGTGTTAACCACTATATCGACTTGAGACATAACCTCTAATAAAGATTCATGCTTTGTAACATCTAATCCTATTCCCTCTACTTTATCACTGAAGTTTGACGAAAAATCTTTTGCAGCATCAGCATTGATATCAGCCACATAAATTTTTTTTATTTTAGAGTGTTTATATAAAGACTGAACAGCATATCTTCCCATTCCACCACTGCCTCCTAATGCTAAAACCTTCATATCTTGCCTCTTTATTATTATTTATAAGTTTTTTTGACTTCCCAAATTAAATACAGGTCGTGTTACTGAGTAAGCCCAATAGAAAAATAAAAATTGTAGCGCAAGACGAAAATAAAGCACTTCAATTGGAATATCTGGAAATGCTTCTGGAGAAATAGCCATATAAATATTAGCTGGATAAACAGCAATTAGTAGAGCAACTAAACCCCATCCCGCTATTTTTCGAAAGCGAGGAATTAAAACACCAATGCCTCCAACTATTTCAAAAAAACCACTTATATATACTGCCTCTTCATGTAATGGAAATGATGGAGGCATAATAGATAAATAAAAATCTGGATTAATAAAATGATCTACACCAAAATAGATAAAAAAAGCAGACAACCCAAACAAAACAAGCTTTTTCCACAAACCTAAGGGTAGTTTGAGGGCAATTGAAATATCATATAACATATTCATTCTTATAAATTAGAGAGAATTGTCTTAACATCATACTCGTCATCACCATCATATCGTGGTGCATATTTTTTATAAGCCTGAGTTATCTCATTAATACGCTTTTCAATATGAATAGTATTATAAGCGTGTGATACTATTATATGCTCTTCGTTTTTAATTTGTTCCTTAACAATTCCAGCAAATTTATCAGCATTCATTCCACCTTCCACTTGACCTGTAAGAGGCGTATCTACATATCCAGGAAATATTGTTCCTACATGAATAAAATCTGGAAGATCATTCCTTAGGCTCTCACTTAACCCAAGAACTGCGTGTTTAGAAGCAACATATGCAACTGAATTAGGCACTGCAACAAACAATGAATTTTCAGAGCCTAAGTTATAAATTGCTGCTTTCGTTCCCTGCTCAATCATTTTTTTACTAAAAACGGAGCATCCATGCCATACTCCGAAAAAATTAACATCAAAAACTTTTTTGGCTTCTTCAATATCTACTTTATCAATCCTTCCTCGAGCACCAGAAATTCCTGCATTGTTAATCAACATATCTACACGCCCATAACGCTCGCAGGTAAAGTCTGCAAAGTTTCCAACACTTTTCAGATCGGTAACATCTAAATGAGTTTTATCGGCATCAATATTAAGGTTTTTGAATATATCTATAGCTTCTTGAAGTTTTTCTTCTCTAGTTTCACCAATAACTATTTTAGCTCCTTCAGATCCGAAAGCTTTGGCAAGAGCAAAACCAATTCCGGTAGCTCCGCCTGTAATAGCAATAATCTTATCTTTTAAGTCTTTCATGAAAATTAGCTATTAATAGCTATTTCTCTTTTTTCATTACTTCTTCGCACTAGTTTCCCTGGAAGCGCACCTGTATGAACACCATTATCAAAGATAACTTCGCCAGCTTTTACGGTTATTTCATAACCTTCAGGTTTTTGAACTAACCTTCTTCCACCTGCAGGTAAATCAAATATTGCTTCGGGTCTATGCAGTCTCATTGAATCAAAATCGATGATATTGATATCAGCAATTTTTCCTTCTTTAATGTAACCTCTATCAAACATACCAAATGCTTCTGCAGTACTTGATGTGAGAGACTTTACAATAAACTCTAAAGATAATTTATCACCACGTGTTCTATCTCGACCCCAATGTGTCATTATAAATGTAGGCATGCCAGCATCTGCAATCACTCCGCAATGGGCTCCTCCATCACTTAGCCCAAACAATACATTTGGATGTTCCAGCAATTTTTTGTGAGGTTCCAAGTCATATGTATGATATCCACCTAGAGGTTGATAGAAAAGTTCTTTTCCTTCTCCTTGAACAAGTAGGTCATACATAACCTCCATAACATCTAAATTACGCTCTAACGCAATTCCAGCCACACTATCTTTAAACTCAGGTTCATAATTTGGTTTTTCACCAAGTGGAAAAACTTGACCCATTAAAGATGGTAGATCCTGTAGTAATTCATTTTTGATAGTGGTTTCTTCAGCAAGAATTTTCTTTTTTGTCTCTGGATCACGTAATTTCGCTAATAATTCATCATGATTAAGGAATGCAAGTTCATTTTTCCAAGTTGGGTGTCCAACAAATGCATGAAAACTTGACTGAAGACCATGTAATACGCCAGTAGGTCTTCCGGCAGCTTGTGGTCTAATTTCATGCCCTTCAAGGCGTGCTTGCTCAGCAAGATTATACATCTTATTGTTTTTATAAGCAGGGGCAGTTGTTGCGATCAAAGTTACAGTTAAGCCTGTCTGCTTCTGAAAATCCTTAACCCATTCCCATTCTTCATCTTCCCCTAAATGATCTGATACTAACTCAAAAACAGAGTTATTTAGACCCTTCATTCCTAAGCCAAGTGCCAGCATTTCCTCATTTCCAGAAAAAGTTCCTGGCATATATTCTCCATTAATGTCTTTATGTAATAATGTTTTGGAGCTAGAAAAACCTAATGCTCCAGCCTCTACACCCTCTCTAACTAATTCTGCCATTTGATCTACTTCATCTTTAGTTGGAGCATAATCTGAATTACAACGCTCCCCCATTACATATGCTCGTATTGCTCCATGGGGGACCTGGGTTGCAACATCAATTGCTCTAGGAAAAGACTCTAACGCATCAAGATATTCAGGAAAACTCTCCCATTGCCAATCAATACCTTCAGATAGAGCAGCGCCTGGAATATCTTCAACTCCCTCCATTAATTCAATAAGGAAATCCCTATCCTTTGGTTTTACAGGCGCAAAACCTACACCGCAGTTACCCATAACCACTGTTGTTACACCATGCCAACTTGATGGTGCTAAAACTGGATCCCAAGTAGCTTGGCCATCATAATGTGTATGAACATCAACCCATCCAGGTGTAACTAGCTTACCTTGAGCATCTATCTCTTTATCGGCAGGCTCGTTAATTTCTCCTACACTATCTATTTTGCCATCTTTTATAGCAATATCAGCAACATAACGATCATTTCCTGTGCCATCAATAATAGTGCCGTTTCTAATAATTAAGTCGTACATAGGGCTCTCCAATTAATTTTTTTAACAAAATATCATTTGGTTAAAATTGTATCAAGAAAATATATTAAAACTTGTTTGAGTAGGCATTATTAGAGTTATAAAATTATTTATATTTTTCCCTTCTATCAGAAAATTCTCTAACTCTTTTTCTCCACGATTTATATGAACGAGATTTTAAGTTTTCTCTCATTAGTTTTTTAACATCCTTTTCTCCAATCCCATAAATTGATTTAATGTTATCAAAAGTAGCGTGATCAGATAAAGCTAATTCAATAATTTCACTTTTCTCACTTTCTAAAAATTTCTTCATTATCTTATTTATAGTTTTCTTAAATTAGATTTTTTAAATAGGTCATCTATTTAAAATCTTGTATGATCGATTAATAGCAATCTCTTTTAAATTATCATCAGGATTTACAGCTATTGGATCGCCACAAGCTTCAAACATTGGAAGATCATTTATTGAGTCTGAATAAAAAATTGAATCTTCAATTTTTAAATTATTTTCAGAACACCAATTCTTAACAGCCTTAACTTTTCCTTCACTAAATGTTGGTTCACCCGATAAGCTACCTGTAAAGATATCTTTTTTTATTTCAACTGGTGTCCCAATACTAAATTCTATTCCAAAATATTCAGCAAAACCTTTTACAAGAAAATCATGTGATCCCGATGCAATAAGAACTTTATCTGCAGACTTTGCCTCTTTTAAAAGGTCAGTAGTAAGGTCATCTGTTAAATCATCAATATTCTTTTTAATAAATTCATCCACTAAATTTTCTACTATAGTGACATCTAAATTTTTGAGAGGTGCCTGAATATAGCTTGAGTATTCATTAAAATTAAGAATGCCCTTCCTATAGTCGATATCAAATTGATTAAGTTTTGATGAGTGCTCATCGCCACCTAATAACCCTTTAATAACAAGAAAATTTATCCACCCTGCTTCGCAATCCCCGCATAATAAAGTGTCATCTAAGTCAAAAATTATAAATTTCATTTTTCAATCAACAAAAGTTCAAATATTTAATTTATCTTTATACCAATCAAGATATGTTCCTATTACTAAGGAAAACTCCTCTCTTTTAGCTAAAGAGAATAAGTGTGTAAATGTTTTTGGATATTCATCTTTAAAATTATTAGCTACTAAATCAAAGCCTCTATCTTTTAAAACATCCTCATAATGCCCTTCTCTCAAAAATTGAGCAACATCACAAACAAAAGATATATCTGCGATACTCAAATTTTCACCAGATATGAAAGGACTCTCATTCAAAGCTTGCTCAATTCCAGATAAGTAAAATTCATAAGCCGCAGAAACTCTTTCATATCCTTCTTTGCTTACATTTTCATAATCCAACATATAAACTTGAGCTTCCCTTGCAAAAACTAGATTTGCATCAAGGAAGCTATCAATTCTTGAAGCTTGATATTCGTTTTTGCCATATAAATTAAACTCTTTACCTACCCTTGCAACAGCTCTTAATATACTATTAGACTCGAATATACCAATATCTCCATCCGGACTAAATGCAGCCGGTACTGTTCCAAAAGGATGAGCCTTCAAAAATGAGTCCGTTTTATATAAAACTCCTGAAAAACCTCTTTTGCCTTTCCTAGCATATTTATGATCAGGATTTTTTTCCTTTTCATCCAAAATCTTAGGGTTAAAATCCCAAAGCCATGAACCAAGGTTAGATGGTTTATCACCTATAACTTCAACTTCTACTCCACATATTTTTCCTGCAATAATAGCTTTCCAGACACGTGGATTAGGAATATATGAAAATATTTTTAATTTATACATTTTTTTAACTAGTTAACGAACAACAAAACTACCAAATACATATTTTCCATCATCTTGTATTCCTGATTCACCAATAGGTCTACCTACTGCACTAGGAACATTTCCAACATAAAGTTGATAAGAACCTGGTTTAATTGGAACAAGGCTAACATGTGCGGAGCCTATTTCGTCACATTCAATTGCGTTAAAGCTTAAACCCTGAAGATGGACTTCAATATCACCAACAGTTACCAATCTAAGGTGGGAATTATTTAAAAGTTCTAACATTTCTATACGCCAGCCTGTTAAATCATCTCTAACATCAGGACAGTTAATATTTAGACGATAGTATTTACCAGTTATAAGTTTAATTTGTTCTGGAACAATTTTAGGATATCCATCATTTAAAGTTGTTATAGTGATATTTATTTCTTCTGGAGGATATTTTGCAAGATTACCAGATGATTCTGAGATTAAAGGATAAAGAGAGATAGCGAAAATAATTAAAAGTTTTTTCATAATAATTATTTAATAATTTTTTTTAGTTAGATGCAAATTATTCCACCTATATTGATTATTGAAAAATATTAAAAGCTAGTTCATGATAACATTTCATTAGTTTTTTAATGGGATAAAAGTGGAAGAAAATTTTGATTACATAATTGTAGGTGCTGGAAGTGCTGGTTGCGTATTAGCTAATAAATTATCAGATAACGATAAAAACTCTGTTCTTCTTATTGAGGCAGGAGGAAAGGATACAAACTTATTTATCCATATGCCTTCTGGATATTCACAAATTGTTCCTAAATCAAACAACCAAAATTATGGTTTCGAAACTGAACCAGAAAGTAATACAGCTGGAAGAAAATTATATTGGCCCAGAGGAAGGGGATGGGGTGGGTCATCATCAATTAATGCAATGATTTATACGCGAGGACATTCCTCGGATTATGATCATTGGAGACAGCTTGGTAATCCTGGTTGGTCTTATGATAATGTATTACCCTACTTTAAAAGAGCTGAAAACTATGAAGGCGATGGTGATGAAGAATTTCACGGGCAAGGTGGTCCACTAAATGTAAAAAAATCAACAAGAGAAGATGATATTCTTTTGGATAAGTTTGTTGAAGCCGGCAAACAAGCAGGTTTCCCTTTAACAAATGATTTTAATGGAAAACAGCAAGAAGGTTTTTCTCGATATGAACATACTATAAAAGGATCGAAAAGATTTAGTTCAGCTAGAGCCTATCTTTATCCGGCGTTAAATAGAAAAAATTTACATACCAAAACAAATATTACGGTGGACAAGGTGATATTTAAAAATAAAAAGGCAATTGGAGTTGAATATTTAGAAAAAGGTAAAAAGATTCTTAGCACTAGTAATAGAGAGATAATTTTATCCTCAGGCGCAGTAAATTCTCCACAAATATTAATGAGAAGTGGAATTGGAGATCCTGAAGAAATTAAAAAACATGGGATTCAAGTTAATCATGAACTTAAAGGTGTTGGAAAAAATTTACAGGATCATTTTGCTGTAGTTAGTCAATTTGCTTGCACACAACCAGTAACTCTTCATAGATCGGCAGGTTTTTTTAGTACAATGCTAGCTGGAGCAAAATATTTAATAACAGGAACTGGTGATGCCGCAAATCCACCCTGTGTTGGTGGTGCTTTTATAAAATCACAACCTGAAAAAGAAATACCTGATATTCAAATACATTATGTATCAATTGCAATGCAAGATGTTCATGGTAGAGAGGGCGTCCCTCTAGAACATGGTTTTTCTAACCTTGTTTATTTATGCAGACCTCAAAGTAAAGGACATATAACACTTAAGAGTTCCGATCCAAATGATGCCCCACTAATGTATCCAAATTATTTTTCTGTAGAACAAGACCTAATTGATACTAGAAATGGACTTAGAGAGGCCCGTAGAGTCTTTATGCAGCCTGTTTTTGATGAGTTTAGGGGTGAGGAACTTAAACCAGGATCAAATATAGATATAAATGATGATGATGAATTAGATAATTGGATAAGAGAAACCGGCGAAACGCTCTACCATCCAGTTGGAACCTGTAAAATGGGCATAGATGAACTTGCCGTAACTAATGAACATGGTCAAGTTCACGGAATTGAGTCTTTAAGAGTTGTTGATGCATCATTAATGCCCAGTTTAATTGCTGGAAACACAAATGCACCAACAATTATGATAGCTGAAAAAATATCTGATCATATTAATGGAAAATCATTCTTATCAAAAGAAAACTAGAGAATTATTAAGTTTTTATTATGATTTTTGAGAATTTATGCCTCTAAAAGTACTGTAATATTTTTGAATATAAGCTAAATCTTCTTCACTATTACCGGTAGGGTTAAAGATCTTGCCTATTTCTATAATTTTAGTTGGCGCATCAATAGAAATTAATAAAATTTTTGAATGTGTTTGTTTAGCTATTCTCAAAAAACCTGTTTTCCACCTTTTTACCTTCTTTCTGGTTCCCTCTGGAGTCATAGCAATAGCAATACTTCTTTCTTTTTTAACTATATTTACAACATTCTCGATTAATGATGACGGATTATCCCTATAAACAGGAATGCCACCAAGCCATTCAAAAAACTTTTTAAAACCAGGTTTAAATATTGAGTGTTTTCCAAGCCATCGCACCTTAATATTCAATCCAAAGATTGCTAACATAGCCAAAATAAAATCCCAATTTGATGTATGAGGGGCAGCAATTATCACTATTCTCTCTTCATCAGGAACCTTTCCCTTTATAGTCCATCCAGATATATTTATTCCAAATCTAGCAATTTTTCTTAATATTTTAGATCGACTACCTCTAAGTCTTTCGGGTATTTGACTTTCAGCAATTCTTATAATTTTTTTTTTCATTTTTAAATACCGATTAGTTTAACCGCAACTTGTTTTGTATAGAATGAGATTGCTATTACTTCATAACTATAGTGGTTTATAGAACAGAATTCGTTTAGGGCTTTGAATTCATCTTGTTCCCAACTTTCGTTAATTATGAATTCATCAAAGATAAGAATTGTATCTTTATCCATGACTTGTTTTGAAAAATTTAAAGCACAAATAGTTGAGGAGTATAAATCTGCATCAAAATTTATTACTGATGCTACAGGACGACTTTCAGAAAAGAAAATAGGTAGCGTATCTTCAAATTTACCAACAATAAATTCTCCTCCTTTAATTTTAGGAACATTCCCATCACTTGTATAAACGCCTTTCTTTTCTTGATGACTTCCTAGATCCCAATCTTCTGGTAAACCCGTAAATGTATCAAACCCATAACCTTTTTTAAAAGCCTTAATAAGATATTTAAACGATGACGCCCTCCACACACCAAATTCATAGAATGGCTTTGCCGTTATACTTTGTTTAATAATAGAATCAAAAAAGCACCATTTATCAAAATGTAGTTCAGGAAGACTAGGTAAGCTAAATACCCAAGCAAATGAACGCATATAGGGGTGCTGCTTTGATTCAGATTGCATTAAATTATTAAAATCTTCTTTATCACCTAGATAGAACCTTAACGCAGCCTTCATTAATCTGGCTATAATGAAGTTTTCATCTGTCTCCAAACATTTATCAATCCAATGTTCAGCGCTTTTTATAGTCTTTTGAATACCGTGAAGATTCCAATAAGCTTCAGCATAGTCAGGTTTCAATCCTATCGCTTGCCTAAAGCTTGCTTCAGCTTCGTCCAATCTGCCTAGATCTTGGAGCGTTACACCCAAGTTACTGTGGGCTTCAGCATAGTCAGGTTTCAATACTATCGCTTGCCTAAAGCTTGCTTCAGCTTCGTCCAATCTGCCTAGTTGGAGTGTTATACCCAAATTACCGTGGGCTTCAGCATAGTCAGGTTTCAATGCTATCGCTTGCCTAAAGCTTGCTTCAGCTTCGTCCAATCTGCCTAGTTCTTGGAGCGTTACACCCAAGTTATAATGGACTCCCGCCAAATTAGGTTTCAAGAGTATCGCTTGCCTATAGCTGGCTTCAGCCTCCTCCAGTCTTCCTAGTTCTTTGAACGAGATACCTAAGTTGCTGTGGGCAGTAGCATCTTGAGGAAATAATTCAACTACTGTCTGATTAGTATCTAGGGCTTCAGACTTTCTGCCTGTTGCTCTTAATACTGCGCCTAAAACTGTCCAGGCAGATTGATGCTTAGGAAAATTTTGAGTGATTTCTAAAGCAAGCTTTTCTGCGTCACCAAATCGTCCGTTCTTATAGTGCCCTAAAAGTCTATTAAGTAATTTTTTAGGCGGACTAGCAATACCTTTTGCGTTTTGTTTTCTTACCTTCTTCTTACTATTTTTTTGTTCAGGTAATTTAGATTTTATTGCTTTAGTTAATTGCATTAGGATCTCTTCAAAAGAATTTAACCTGTCTGAATCCACACCCTGGTTCTTTGCCTGCTCGAGGACTTGCTTAGCATTATCAAATTGCTTATCTTTGATGAGGGCATCAATGTAGCTTAGCCAAAATTGTTCTATCTTTGTGTTGGCTTCAAGAGCAATTTTAAATAGTGGTAATGCCGCATCAACCTTATTCACTGAAACTGCGAGTATACCAAGGTTGTGGTTAGCGTCTGGATGCAAAGGCTGAGATTGTATGATGGATCGATAAAGACGTTCGGCTTCTTGAAGCTTACCTTCTTTATGTGCTGTAACGCCCTGCTGCAGTGCTTGTTCAATCGTTAGTTTCATTAAATACTTATAAACATTCCTTCATATTATTCCCACTCAATAGTACCAGGTGGTTTTGATGTTATATCGTAAACCACTCTATTAATTCCTTTTACTTCATTAATAATACGAGTACTTACATTAGCTAAGAACTCTTGCTCAAAAGGATAATAATCCGCTGTCATACCATCAAGTGAAGTCACAGCCCTTAAAGCACAAACAAAATCATATGTTCTCTCGTCTCCCATCACACCAACCGTCTGAACAGGTAAAAGTACAGCAAAAGCTTGCCAAATCTCATTATAAAGTCCGGCTTTTCTTATCTCTTCAATATAAATAGTGTCAGCTTTTCTTAAAATATCAGCTTTTTCAGAAGAAATTTCACCAGGTAAACGAATTGCAAGTCCAGGGCCTGGAAATGGATGTCTCTCAATAAAGTGACTGGGAATCCCTAATTCTTTTCCGAGTTCTCTGACTTCATCTTTAAAAAGTTCTCGCAAAGGCTCAACTAGTTCCATATTCATTCGTTCTGGAAGCCCTCCTACATTGTGATGGCTTTTAATTGTCACAGATGGTCCACCCGTAAAAGAAACACTCTCAATAACATCCGGATAAAGAGTTCCTTGAGCTAAAAAATCTGCTCCTCCAATTTTATTTGCCTCTTCTTCAAAAATATCGATAAAAGAGGAACCAATAATTTTTCTTTTTTCTTCAGGATCACTTACTCCAGTCAATCTAGTTATAAAAGTATCGCCTGCATCAACATCTATAAGAGGAATATTAAAATTTTCTTTAAATAGATTTACCACTTCATCCGTTTCATTCTCCCGCATTAAACCGGTATCCACATAAATGCATGTCAATTGGTCTCCAATTGCTTCATGAATAAGAACAGCTGCAACAGATGAATCTACTCCTCCCGAAAGACCACAAATTACTTTTCCTTTTCCAACTTGAGTTCGTATATTTTCAATTGCGGTCTTTTTAAATGAATCCATAGTCCAATTACTCCTGCATTTAGAAATTTTATGAGTGAAATTTTTGAGTAATTTTGAACCATTCGGAGTATGAATAACTTCTGGATGAAACTGCACACCATAAAATGATCTGACTTCGTCAGAAACCGCAGCAAATGGAGCGTTTTTACTTTCTGCAATAACTTCAAATCCCTTAGGAAGGCTCGTAACTTTATCACCGTGGCTCATCCAAACAGGTTCAGTATTTCCTTTAATATCGAACCCCTCAAATAAAGGTGAAGACTTCAGGAATTTAATATTTGCTCTACCAAACTCTCTTTCATTTGATTTTTCTACTTCGCCTCCAAGCAATGAACACATTATTTGTTGTCCATAACAAATTCCTAAGATAGGAATTTTTAAATCAAATATTTTATCATCAATTGAAGGTGCGTCTTGGTTGTTAACTGATGCAGGACCACCTGATAATATAATGCCTTTTGGTTTTAATTTTTTAATAGCCTCATCTGCTTTTGAAAAAGGAAAAATTTTAGAATAAATTCCACTCTCTCTTACCCTTCTTGCAATAAGCTGTGTAACTTGGCTACCAAAATCTAAAATTAAGATTGAATCGTTGTGTTGATTACTTACCATAACAATTCTAGAACTACTCCTCTTTCTTTTTATTATTTATAAGAGATTCTAAATCTTTTACATCCTTTAGAAGAGGTCCGAGTGCTTTGGCTTTTTTATAAAATCTCTCAGCAGATGGTAAATCTTCACTCAATAGGTAAATTTTACCCGCAATTGCCCAAGCTTTTGCATTTTTAGGATCAGCAACTACACTTTGTTGAATAAGAAAGATAGCAGATTCCAAATCTTTTTCTGCTATCTTAATTGCTTCCAATGCAAGATCATTAGAAAGAGATTTGTTTGTTGCATTAGCTAAAAGTGGGGAGAATAAAATACCTATAAAAATTATAACCCTTATCATGGATATATTAACCTCTTGTAGGATAATTAGGCGCTTCTCGAGTTACAACTACATCGTGCGTATGACTTTCGTTTAGTGATGCTGCTGTAATTTTAATAAAGTTAGTTTTCGTCTGGAAATCCTCTAAAGTTTTACAACCTGTGTAACCCATTGATGCTCTTAAACCACCAATTAATTGATAAATTACATTATGTACTGATCCAATGTAAGGAACCTGCCCTTCAATTCCTTCAGGCACAAGTTTATCTGATGCACTGAGATCAGATTGGAAATATCTATCTGCAGATCCTTCAGCCATAGCTGCAACTGATCCCATTCCTCTATAGGATTTGAATCTTCTACCTTGGTGAAGAAATACTTCGCCTGGTGTTTCATCTGTTCCAGCAAAAAGAGAACCAATCATTGCGAGATCAGCTCCTCCAGCTATTGCTTTGGCTAAATCTCCAGAAAATTTAATACCGCCATCAGCAATCACGGGTATTGAATGCTTTTTAGCCTCATTAACACAATCCATAATTGCCGTAAGCTGTGGTACACCAACACCTGCAATTATTCTTGTTGTACATATTGATCCTGGACCAATACCAACCTTTATACAATCTACGCCTGCGCCAATTAATGATTTTGAAGCTTCTTTAGTTGCAACATTACCAGCGACAACCTGAACAGAATTTGATAGTTTTTTTATCCTTTCAATAATCTGTGGAACTTTAATAGAGTGACCATGTGCAGTATCCACAACAATTATATCTGTTTCACTATCAATTAAAGCTTCAGCTCTTTCAAAACCTTTATCACCAACTGTCGTTGCTGCTGCAACCCTTAACCTACCCTTTTCATCTTTTGTAGCATCGGGATGTAAATTAGATTTCTCGATATCTTTTACAGTGATTAAACCAATACAACGATATTCGTCATCAACAACAAGCAATTTCTCTATTCGGTGTTTATGAAGTATTTCCTTTGCTTCATTTTCAGAAACATTATCTTTAACAGTAATCAAATCATTCTTAGTCATAAGTTCAGAAACTTTTTGATTTTTATTAGAGGCAAATCTAACATCTCTATTTGTCAAAATTCCTTCAAGTTTATTCGTTTTTGTGTCTGTTACAGGCACTCCTGAAATATTATTTTCTTTCATTAGAGCTAAAGCATCTTCAAGTGTAGAGTCTGGAGAAATAGTAAGTGGATTAACCACCATTCCGGATTCATATTTTTTTACTTTATTTACCTCTTTAATTTGCTGTTCAATTTCTAGGTTTCTATGTATTACACCAATTCCTCCAGCTTGCGCCATAGCAATTGCCATACTTGATTCTGTTACTGTATCCATTGCTGCTGAAGCAAGAGGAACATTAAGATCAATATTTTTTGTAATTTTTGTTTTTAAAATAGTTTCAGAAGGTAAGACGGCAGATTCTGAAGGCTCAAGTAATACATCATCAAAGGTAATAGCTTCTCGGACTTTCATGTCAACCTCCTGTTTTCAGGTTATGTTGACATCTGCTTATAACCTATACAGAAATAAGTTCAAACACTTTTGAATTTTTTTACCCTTTAAAACCTTTAGCTATTACATAATTTTCAGGAGATCCTTTTCTACTGGCATCTGGTTTGTAATGTTTTATCGTAGTAAAATTCTTTTTTAAAATATCTAGGAGCGCTTGATGTGTGCCACCTTGAAAAACTTTTGAACAGAAAGACCCTCCAGTCTTCAAAAAATTCAAAGCATAATCTGCGGCTAATTCTGCTAATTCTTGTGTTCTAATATGATCGGTTGATTTATGTCCTGTTGTATCTGAAGCCATATCGGAAAGAACCAAATCAACCTCTTTAACTACTTTACATATTCGATCAAATGATTCTTGTGATGACAAATCAAGGTTAAGAATCTCAACACCAGATATTGGATCCATCTCTAACTTATCAACTGCTATCACTTTATTACCTTTAATTTGATTTACAACTTCTGACCAACTACCCGGCGCTGCTCCAAGATCTAACACCACTTGATTCGGTCTTAACAAATCAAATTTCTTATTGATCTGAATTAATTTGTAGGCTGCTCTTGATCTTCTTCCTTCAACTTTTGATTGTTTAACATAGGGGTCATTCAATTGGCGCTGTAGCCATCTAGTAGAAGATATTTTTCGTTTTTTAGCTGTTTTGACCTTTTCTTTTAATCTTTTATAGGGTTTTTGCTTTTTAATCATAATTGAATCTTATAAGTTAAATATTACTAACTAGTTAGCACATATAATAACTTTCTAGCAGAGGAAAATATGTACATTGATAATATTTCTGAATTTGGTGCACATAAACCTTCCTTGTTAGTCGGTTTAATTATTAAAATAACAAGATCATTAGGGAAAAACTGGTTTTCTAAAAGGCTTATATTTTTTTTAAGGAGAGTGGCATTAAATTTCTCTGGAGAATGCATTGATACAGAACTATTTCAAGGTCAAATAAGACTATATACTAAAGGAAATATCTGTGAAAAAAGAGCTCTTTTTTCACCACAAATATTTGAAAGTTTTGAGAGAAATTTTATTTCAAGTTATGCAAAAGATGGTTCAATTTTTATAGATATTGGATCTAATATCGGTTTATATTCACTCTCTGTTGGAGCAAGGTATAAAGATTTTATTAATACTGAAATTCATAGTATAGAACCACACCCAAATTTATTTAAAAGACTGCAATTCAATACATCTTTAAATCAGGATTTCCCAATAAAAATT
>CACANC010000020.1 GCA_902533755.1 uncultured PS1 clade bacterium | reverse complement strand
TTGTAATTATTTAATTTGTCTCTTAAAGATTCTAATTTTTTCTTTTTCTTATTCCAGAAGTTTTTTCTTTTGCTAGAAACGACTCCTTGCTCTATTCCAATATCAGTTAACCTTTGATCTGCATTATCAGCGCGGAGGCTCAAGCGGTATTCCGATCTTGAGGTAAACATCCTATAAGGTTCTGTAACGCCTTTTGTAACTAAATCATCTACAAGGACACCCAAGTAGCCATCAGCTCTATCAAATTTAAAACTTTTTTTACCTTGTGAATATCTTCCAGCATTCATACCAGCAACTAGACCTTGGGCTGCGGCTTCTTCATAACCTGTAGTACCATTTATTTGACCAGCCAACCAAAGACCTGGTAACTTTTTTACCTCAAGTGTGTGGCCTAGTTCTCTAGGATCAACATAATCATATTCTATAGCGTATCCATATTTAGCAACCTCAACCTTTTCGAGACCAGGAATGGTTCTCAAGAATTTTTGCTGAATATCTTCTGGAAGAGAAGTTGATATACCATTCGGATAAATAAGATTACTATTGAGGCCTTCTGGCTCAAGAAAGATTTGATGGCTATCTTTTTCACTAAATCTTTCGACCTTGTCTTCAATTGAAGGACAGTATCTTGGTCCAACACCAGATATCAAACCTGAATACATTGCAGACTTATTAATGTTATCTTTTATTATTTTGTGTGTTTTTTTGTTTGTCCTAGTAATATGACAACTAATTTGCTTGTTTGTAATTTGTGGAGACATATAAGAAAAAGGCTCTGGTATTTTATCAGCTAACTGTTCTTCGAGTTTATTAAAATTAATAGAGTCTTTAATTAATCTCGCAGGAGTACCGGTTTTTAACCTTGATAAATTAACTTTAAGATTCTTTAGTCTTTTTGATAGACCTATAACGGGGGGTTCATCAATTCTCCCCCCAGGTGTTGTATTTTTACCACAAAATATAACGCCATTAAGGAAGGTTCCTGTTGTTAAAACTACCGAAGATGCTAAAAAAGTATCACCATTTTTGCATAAGACGCCTTTAATTCTATTGTTTTCAACTAGTAAATCTTCAACCATAGCTTCACATGTATTAAGGTTTTTATAATTAAATATCTCATCTTGCATATTTCTTAGGTATAATAACCTGTCAATTTGTGCTCTTGGGCCCTGGACTGCTGGTCCTTTTCTTTTATTTAAAACTCTAAATTGTATCCCTGATTGATCTGATACCCTAGGCATTACACCATCAAGAGCATCAATTTCTCTAATAAGATGTCCTTTTCCTATTCCACCCATAGCTGGATTACAAGACATAGCTCCTATTGTTGATAATGAACCAGTAATTAATAGTGTATTAGCTCCCACCCTTGCAGATGCTGTAGCTGCTTCACAACCAGCATGGCCTCCGCCAATAACAATTACATCAAAATTATTCATAGTTTTGTTTTATGTTTATAATTTATTTTAATCAAGGAAAATGTTTCATGTGAAACATAATGTAAGAAGTGTTTCATGTGAAACATTATTTCCCTATGCAAAACTCATTAAAAATTATATCCAATATATCTTCATTATCAGTCTTTTTAGTGATTTCTGAGATTTCATTAATAGCTGCTCTAACATCTTCTGCAGCAAGGGAAATATCATTAAAATTAATGTTTTCAAGAATACCTATGCTTTTTATAATGTGTGTATATTCTCTTTCAGATGAGATTGTGGGACCGCTAGATGTGTTTACAAGACTTTTAATTTTTTGATTAATTTTTTTCCACAAAATATCTAGAGACTTATTGTTTTTTAGCGATATGGTTAAGTTAGGTTTTTCATTGTGCTTCTTTTTTAGGTCAGATTTATTAATAACCACTAAATTATTTTTGTTTTTATCAACTTTTATGTTTCCAAATGGTTTTTTGATGTTATTGGATCCAAGATATAGCTTAATATCGGCTTCTTTAGCGATTTTCTGAGCTCTTATATTTCCTTCTACTTCAATATCGTTTTTTGATTTTCTGAGACCAGCTGTATCATAAAATGTTACTGGTATGCCTTTTATGTTTAGTTTTTGGTTTAAAATATCTCTAGTTGTCCCGGCTTTTTTTGAAACAATTGCTATTTTTTTTCCTGATAAATAGTTGATTAAAGTCGATTTTCCAGAATTAGGTATTCCAAGTATTACAATTCTTATACCCTCTTTCATTCTTTTATTATCTTCGAAGCTCTGTTCATATTTTTTTATCTTATTAACAGTTTTCTTTATTAGTTTCTTAGAAGAATTTAATAAGGATGTTGGGATATCTTCTTCCGAAAAGTCAATGCTGCTCTCGATATATGCTAACGCACTTTTTAGTTCCTGAAGCCAAGAGAAATGTATTTTAGAATTTTCATCTAAATAAGTTTCAAGTGCTTTTTCTCTTTGTGCCTCTGTTTCAGCATGAATTAAACTAGATAGACCCTCAACTTGTAAAAGGTTCATTTTGCCATTTAAATAAGCTTGTTTCGTAAATTCACCCTGTTTAGCTGGCCTTAACCCTTTTATTCTTCCAAGCTCCTTAAGTAGTGTTTCTATAATTGCTGTGCTTCCATGAATATGAAACTCGGCGACCTCTTCACCTGTAAAGCTTTGCTTCTTTGGGAAGTAAACAACTAATCCTTCGTCTATAATCTTATTTTTTAATGTTTTAATTTTTGCAAGGGTAGCCAGACGTGGTTTTGGTTTTTTTCCCGTTAAATTATTTATCACTTTTTTAGATAGGGGCCCTGAAACTCTAATAATAGCAACACCTGATTGACCCTCAACTGTTGAAAGAGCATAGATGGTCATTTAATTAAGTGTTCATAGAATCGTAAAAATCGTCATTGGTTTTTGTCTGGGATAATTTATCGATTAAAAATTCTATTGCGTCTGTTGTTCCCATTGGATCTAAAATTCTCCTAAGTACATATATTTTTTGAAGTTGCTCGTTTTCAATTAAAAGTTCTTCTTTTCTAGTTCCGGATTTCATTATATCTATTGCTGGATAAACTCTTTTATCAGCAATTTTGCGGTCTAGAACAATTTCACTGTTTCCTGTTCCTTTAAATTCTTCAAAAATTACTTCGTCCATTCTGCTTCCTGTATCAATTAAGGCAGTTGATATTATAGTTAATGATCCGCCTTCTTCAATGTTTCTCGCTGCTCCAAAAAATCTTTTAGGTCTTTGAAGTGCGTTTGCATCAACACCACCTGTTAAAACTTTACCAGATGATGGTACAACTGTATTAAAAGCTCTACCTAAACGTGTAATAGAATCTAGTAGTATTATTACATCACGACCATGCTCTACTAATCTTTTTGCCTTTTCCATAACCATTTCTGAAACTTGGACATGCCTACTTGCTGGTTCATCAAATGTTGATGATACAACTTCGCCATCAACAGATCGCTGCATATCAGTAACTTCTTCTGGTCTTTCATCAATTAGTAGTACAATTAAATAACATTCGGGATGATTTTTTGTAATTGAGTTTGCAATATTTTGGAGTAATACTGTTTTTCCTGTTCTTGGAGGAGATACAATCAATGCCCTTTGCCCCTTTCCCAAAGGGGATACAATATCTATAACTCTATCTGATAGATCTTTTTTATCTTTCTCAACTACTTCCATAACAAATGGACTTTCAGGATATAGTGGAGTTAAATTATCAAAATGAACCTTTGTTCTTGCTTTTTTTGGTTCTTCAAAATTAATACTGTTTACCTTTACTAAAGCAAAATATCTTTCACCTTCTTTAGGTCCTCTGATATATCCTTCAACTGTGTCGCCTGTTTTAAGTGAAAATTTTCTTATTTGAGAAGGGCTGACATAGATATCATCTGGCCCAGGTAAATAGTTAGCGTCAGGAGATCTTAAAAAACCAAAACCATCCTGTAATACTTCTATAACTCCTTCTCCGATAATTTCTACATCCACTTCCGACAATTCTTTTAATATTGCGAATAAGAGTTCTTGTTTTCTTAATGAACTCGAGTTTTCAACGCCGTTTTCTTTAGCAAAATCTATTAATTCCGCTGCTGATTTTGCTTTCAACTCTTGAAGTTTTAATTCTTTCATTTTTAATATCCTAGAAATATAATTTAAGTTGGTTCTATAATAATATTATTAAATATAGTAGATGTGGTAGGCACCGAAATAGTGGTGATAAACATTATATCAACAATGTTACTCACAAACCACTAAAATTACGAAAAATTTACATATTTATCCACAATATCAATAATTAAATAATAAAATCAATTACTTAGAATATTTTTTTTTATGTTAATAATGTGGGTAAATATCAAAAAAAGTATTTACTTACAGTTTAAACATATTAACTT
Organism: uncultured PS1 clade bacterium; assembly: GCA_902533755.1. Taxonomy (GTDB): domain Bacteria; phylum Pseudomonadota; class Alphaproteobacteria; order MED-G09; family MED-G09; genus AG-430-B22. Next base: position 12,745 of record CACANC010000020.1, on the reverse strand, counting down.
GTAAATTTTATTATTATGTTGGTTAATTTAGAATAATATGAATATCTTGCTAATTATTTAATTTATAAACAATCTAATAAATTTTATTAACAGGAAGTGAACAGTTTAAAACGATGAATAATACTAAATTAGTTATACATTTAATATCAGACTCTACGGGAGAAACCCTTAGATCTGTTGGAGCAGCAGCAGCAGCACAGTTTGAGAATTTAGACTACGAAGAAAATGTTTACCCCCTAATACGAAGTAAAAAGAATCTTGAGCGTGTCTTTGAAAAAATCAAAGAAAACCCGGGAATAGTGCTCTGTACTCTTGTTGATGACGAAATAAGTAAAACACTTGAGGGCTTCTGCAAAAATAATGAAATTACATATATGCCTTTCATGAACAATATAGTTTCTATGATAGAAGATGAAACAGGAATTAAAGCAATTAAAATGCCCGGAGGACAGCACAAGCTAAATGATGAATATTTTAAAAGAATTGAAGCTCTAAATTTTACTCTTGAGCACGATGATGGTCAGAATATTGAAACCATTACAAAAGCAGAGATTATTTTGATTGGAGTTAGCAGAACATCAAAGACACCGACATGCATCTATCTTGCTAATCAAGGAATTAAAGCTGCAAATATACCGCTTGTTCCAAATCAAGATTTACCAAAATTTAACAAAAATAAAAATCTAACAGTTATAGCATTAATAACTACACCCCAGAATCTTGTTGAAGTAAGAAAAAAAAGAGCAATAGAATTAGGTCTTGATCCAAAAAAAGATGAGTACACAAACATAAATAGTGTTACAAAAGAAATTGATGATGCCAAAAGATTATTTAATAAAATGGGTTGGCCAACAATTGATACAACAAGACGATCGGTAGAAGAAACTGCCGCAGCTATAATGAGTATAAGAGCACAAGAATGAAAATTATTTTAGGATCAAGCTCTCCCTCAAGAAAGAAACTTCTGAAAAACACAGGTATAGATTTTAAAGTAAAAAGCCCAACTATAGATGAGACGGCACAAAAAAAAGAATTTAAAGGCAAAAAGAAAGACCTTGCTATATATTTAGCTGAAAAAAAAGCTCTATCTATACATGCTGAACCTAAAGATATAATTATAGGGGCTGATCAAGTTTTGCTTCACAGCAATAAAATTTACGATAAACCAAAATCAATGCATGAAGCCAAAAGACACTTAAGAGAGCTATCAAATAAAGCACATAATTTAATTTCCGGAACTGTAATATCCCAAAAAAATAAAATTATTTGGCGCCACCAGAGCGTATCGAAAATGGAAATGCACAAACTCACAAACAAGGAAATTAACGAATATTTATCTCAATCAGGTAAAAGTATTTTGAAGTGTGTGGGCGCCTATAACATTGAAGGCTATGGATCTAAACTTTTTAAAAAAATAGACGGAGACTTTTTCTCTATTGTAGGATTACCATTAATACAATTACTTAATGCAATAAATAAAATAGGTAAAAACTAGATGATAAAAGCCGCTGTCATAGGTAATCCAATAAAACACAGCCGATCACCTTTAATTCATAACTACTGGTTAAAAAAAATAGGTATTGATGGTTCATATGAAGCCATTCATGTAGAAAGCGAGACAGATTTTATAAGAACAGTTAAACAACTTAAGGAGAATGGCTATAGTGGATTTAATATAACTATACCATTTAAAAAAATTGCCAGTGAAATTGTTGATGAGACAATAAATAATGATTTAAGTCTTTATAACAAAGAAGCGCCAGCAATTAACACGATTAAAATAGAAAATAATAAACTAGTTGGCTATAATACTGATTATTATGGTTTTTCGTCGCTTTTATACAAAAAAATAGAATCTTTAGAGAAAATTAAAAATATTATTATCTTGGGCGCAGGCGGCGCTGCTAAGTCAATTGCATATGGTCTTAGTGAAAACTTTAGGAATAGAGAAAAAGACGAAAAAAGAAATTTGGTAATCCTAAACAGATCATTGTTAAAAGCTGAAGAGTTAAGTCTTGCGCTAAAAAATAGCGAGAGTCCTTTAAAGGTATCTCATGCTTCACTGGATAAATTTGAAGAAAATATTGAAACTTGTGATCTTCTTATAAACTCAACTTCATTAGGTATGGAAGGTATTGATACAAGTTTAACTCTTAACTTAGATAATTCCAAAAAAGAACTCTTTGTTTATGACATAGTTTATTCTCCACTTGAAACAAACCTATTATCATCAGCAAGAAAACTTGATCTTAATTTTACAAATGGATTGGGCATGCTTATTAATCAAGCAGCGCCTGCTTTTTGTCTTTTTTATAATTATAATAATCTAGAAAATTTATTAGAAGACAAACCTTTATATGAAAAGTTAGAAGAGAATATAGGTGCTTAAGTGTTAAAAATTGGTTTGACTGGTTCAATAGGTATGGGGAAAACTGAAACAGGAAAAATTTTTTCTGAACTTGGTTTCCCTTTATATGATGCTGATGCAGCTGTTCATAAACTATATGGGCCAGGGCAAAAAGGTTCAGAAAAGATTAAAGAAAATTTTCCAAACTCAATTGACCCAGATGGCTCTGTTAATAGAGAAAGCTTAAGTGCAGAGGTTTTAGCGGACCCAGAAAAGATAAAAAGTCTCGAAAGTATAATTCATCCACTTGTCGGTGAAGACAGAGAGGTGTTTTTTAAAAAAAACGCCAAAGCCAAAGCAATTGTCCTTGATATACCTCTTTTATTTGAAACAGGCGGTGAAAAATTTGTCGATATTGTCATCGTCGTTGATGCCCCTAGAGAAATACAAGAAAAAAGAGTTTTATCTAGACCAAACATGACAAAAGAGAAATTTGAAAATATAATGGCCCAACAAATACCAAACAATGTAAAAAAGAAAAAAGCTGACTTTATTGTAGATACTTCAATTAGTATTGAAGATGCTAGAAATCAGGTGGCAAATATTGTAAAAAAAATAATATCATGAGAGAAATTACATTAGACACTGAGACGACAGGCCTGAGTCCAAAAAATGGCGATAGGGTTGTAGAAATAGGTTGTGTTGAATTGATAAATCATATGCCAACAGGTCGAACCTATCAAACATATCTAAATCCGCAAAAGATGATGGATCCAAGTGCAGAGGAAGTACACGGTCTATCAAATGATTTTTTAAAAGACCAACCCCTTTTCAAAGAAATTGTTGCAGACTTCCTAGAATTTATATCTGATAGTCCTTTAATAATTCATAATGCTGAGTTTGATATAGGTTTTTTAAATTCAGAGCTGAAGAGACTTGATTTGAATGAAATCAATTTGAGCCAAGCAATTGATACACTTAAAATTGCAAGAGAAAAATATCCAGGCGCTCAAAACAGCTTAGATGCATTGTGCCGTAGGTTTGATATTAATAATTATGATCGAGAGCTTCATGGGGCATTGCTTGATTCTAAGATTTTGGCTGATGTTTATCTTGAGCTTTTGGGGGGTAAAGAGCCGGGCCTGAACCTAAATTCTAATAATGTCGTAGAAACATTTGAAAATAATCAAACTAATTCACCTAAAATCAAGAAAGTAGAAATTTATTCATATGGCGTAAGCAAAAAAGAAAAAGAAGACCATGCGAATTTTATAAATGCCATGACTGTAAAGTCATTATGGGATGATTTTGAGGTTTGATTAATAACCTTTTTCCCTCATCTTATCTATTACAAAGCCAATCAATAATTTTAAGATATATTTGCGAGTAAAAGGTATCAAAAAAACTAAAGCAACTATATCTGTTATTGCGCCGGGAACAATAAAGAAAAACCCACTAATCAACAATCCAACACCCTGTACCAATTCCGGTATAGCTTTTTGTCCAGACATTAGTTTTTTTTGTAGATTGAAAATTAACTCAAAACCTTGCATCCTAATATGAAATATTCCCAATACTGCTGTACCGAACACTAAAAGCAATGTACCCCAAAAACCAAATATTGAACCGAGTTGAATGAGTATCCAAATTTCTAATATTGGAAGACCAATCAAAAAGAAAGATAAAATATAAACCATTTAAATTTTTCCATTTTATTATTAAACATTATAGTATAATGCTTTCGCAATTAGGAGTAATTTATGGGAAATCCATTTGATCCATTTAATTTGATCTTGTTTTTAATAGCTGTTGTAGGATTTATAAGATTAAGGATGATACTTGGTCGAAGAACAGGCAACGAAGATCCTCTTAGACAAAATAAGTATGCATCTCGTGTAAGTGCCGACATTGAATCTTTAACAAAGCCCAAAGAAAAAAAATCGCTAAAAACTAAAGAAGATATTTTATTATTTCTAAGCAGTGAAATACCCGGCTTCAGCTCGGAAAGCTTCGTAGATGGCGCAAGCAATGCCTATGAAATGATATTAAAGAATTATGCCGATGGAAACTTAAAAACTATTAAAAATATTATTAGTAAAGATGTGTATGACGGTTTTAATGAGGCAATAAAAGAAAGAAAAAATAAAAATAAACGACTTGTAAATGAATTAATTGCATTTGATAAATCTGATATTATTGATGCCAAAATCGAACGGAAGAATGTATTACTAACCGTTGAATTTTATTCAAGAATTATCACTTATGTCTTAGATGAAAATGATCAAATTATTGAGGGCAGTAAAGATAACCCAATATCAGTTATTGATCAGTGGACTTTTAAAAAGGCATTAAAAGATAAAAGCCCATCATGGCAGTTAATATCAACTCAATCAGAGAGTTAAAATGAAAAAATTATCTGATGATGATATTCTCAAATGGCTAAAGTCAGATGAGAAAGCAAACTTTATTGATAAAGAAAAATTTATGGAGAAAAAAGTTTTCCCTAAACCAAATCAGATAACAAGAGATACACTAAGAAAGATTTTAAAAGGTAAAATTAAAATAGATGCAGAAATTGATTTACACGGACTAGACAGATTTAAGGCAAGAGATATAGTTGAAGGCTTCATCCACGAAAGTTTTTCTAATGGATATAGATATATAAACATTATTACAGGTAAGGGTTCAGGCATAATTAGGCAAGTAGTCAAAGATTATTTGGATGATAAAAAATCCTACAAATTTATTATTGGTTTTTCAAATGCCCATAGAAAACAAGGTGGAGAAGGAGCATTTGTTTTGCATTTGCGTAAAAAAGAAACTATAGGATAAATTGGATGAAATAAAATGAGTAAAAGAACAGCTAAAATTCAAAGAGATACAAAAGAGACTCAAATCTCGTGCGAGGTAAATATTGATGGTATAGGAGAATCTGAGATCGAAACAGGAATAGGTTTTTTAGACCACATGCTTGATAGTTTTTCTCGACATTCTCTTATAGACTTGAAACTTAATGCTAAGGGTGATTTACATGTCGACCAACATCATACAGTCGAAGACACTGGAATTGTTATTGGATTAGCAATTGCCGATGCTCTGGGAGATTTCTCCGGTATTAAAAGATTTGGTAATATTCATATGCCGATGGATGAAACCTTAACTAGGGTTTCTATTGATGTTTCAAAACGACCACATTTAGAATGGTCTGTAAAATTTTCTAAACCACTATTGGGAGAAATGGATACAGAACTTTTTCATGAATGGTTTGCAGCTTTTGCACAAAATCTTGGTGCAACACTTCATGTTGAGAATATTTATGGAGAAAATAACCATCATATAGCAGAGTCTTGTTTTAAGGGTCTTGCACGCTGTATTAGAGAAGCACTATCTATTGACCCAAGAGAAGGAGATAGGGTTCCTTCAAGCAAAGGAAGTCTCGGAAATTAAATATGCGCAATATTAATATTGCAATAATTAATTATGAATGTGGAAATATTCATTCTGCAAGAAAAGCGTTTGAGTTAGCATTAACCGAATTGGATATATCTGGTAGCGTTACTGTTACTAATGAACCCGAAATAATCTTTAAAGCTGATAAGCTTGTTCTTCCAGGCGTAGGAGCGTTTTCTGAATGTTTTAACAAACTAAAATCTGTAAAAGGTTTGAGCGAGTCTATAACTGAAAGAGTACATGACCATGGAGCGCCAATATTAGGTATTTGTATAGGCCTTCAGTTATTGGCAGATAAAGGTTTTGAGAATATTGAGACCAAAGGTCTTGGTTGGATTTCGGGCCAGGTAGAAAACTTGTGCCCTGATGATAAGAATTTAAAAATACCTCATATGGGCTGGAACGAAGTCAACTTTAAGAGAGACGATGGAAGATTTTCTGATCTTAACGGAGAGGATTTTTATTTTGTTCATTCGTATTACTTCAATGCAAAAGATACTGATAATATTTTAGCTACAACAAATTATAATCAACCTTTTCCATCTGCGCTTATTAAAAATAATATCATTGGCACTCAATTCCACCCTGAAAAGAGCCAACGATCAGGGGTAGAATTCATAAAAAGATTTCTGATGTGGAAGCCATGATTTTATATCCAGCTATAGATCTAATAAATAAGGAATGTGTGCGTTTAAAAAAGGGCGATTATTCAAAAAAAACAGTTTTCAATAAAGATCCATTAAAACAAGCTCAGATCTTTGAATCTGAGGGATGTACATGGGTTCACATTGTTGATTTAGATGCAGCCAAAGGTGATGAATCCAAAAATGGCTCAATATTGTTAGAAATTAAGAAAAAAACAAACTTGAAAATTCAATTTGGAGGGGGAATCAGAACTTCTGAAAGACTCAAATCTCTTTTTGATTTAGGCGTTGATAGAGCGATTATTGGAACAGCCGCCTTCAAGGACTTAAACTTTCTAGCGTCTATGGCCAGTGATTACCCTCGCAGAATTTGGTTGGGCACTGATGTGTTGGATGGCAAAATTAAAATAAATGGTTGGACTGAAGACTCAGATAAAGATTTAAATAACGCCTTAGATTTTGCATCAAAACAAAATATAGGAGGTATAATTTTAACTGACATAAACAAAGATGGCATGATGGAAGGGCCAAATATTGAAATGACAGCAGATATAGCTAGTAAGTATAAGATTCCTGTCATTCTTTCTGGTGGCGTTTCTAAAATTGATGACATTGCTATGATAAATGAATTTGAAGACAAAGGTATTTCAGGGCTTATATGTGGACGAGCAATATATGACAACAAGATTGATATTGCTGAAGCCATAAAGATTTTAGGTAATCAAGATGCTCAAAACTAGAATTATACCTTGTCTGGATGTTAAAAATGGGAGAGTCGTAAAGGGTGTAAATTTTGTAAACTTAGTTGACGCTGGAGATCCTGTAGAGGCGGCCCAAGCTTATGATGAAGCAGGAGCGGATGAATTATGTTTTCTTGATATAACTGCTAGTCATGAAAACAGATCTATTTTATTGGATGTTGTAAGAAGAACTGCAGAAAAATGCTTTATGCCTCTTACAGTTGGTGGTGGAGTCCGCACTAATGAAGATATAAAGATGCTTCTAGATTCCGGTGCAGATAAAGTATCAATTAATACATCAGCAATTACAAATCCGAATTTTATAAAAGAAGCAAGCAAAGCTTTTGGCAGTCAGTGTATAGTCATTGCTATTGACGCTAAGAGCGATAATGATGGTTGGCAAATATATACTCATGGAGGAAGAGAGCCTACTGGGTTAGATCCTATAAATTTTGCTAAAGAGGCTGAATTACTTGGCGCAGGAGAGATTTTATTAACTTCTATGGACAGAGACGGTACAAAAAAAGGATATGATACTGAGCTATTAAATAAGATAACAAAAAAACTTGAAATACCGGTTATTGCTTCAGGTGGAGTTGGAAATATTGACCATATTATTAATGGTATAACAGAAGGAGGCGCTAGCGCTGTTTTAGCGGCTTCCATTTTTCATTTTGGAGAAATTACTATAAAAGAGGTAAAAGATAAATTATTAGAAAAAGGACTTAGCGTAAGAAAATAATTATGGAAGACCACACAAAAATAATAAATGAACTCTGGGAAATTATTAATGAGAAAGAAAATTCTGGGGATGATAATTCTTATACCTATAAGACATTAGAGAAGGGAATAAAAAAGGCTTCTCAAAAGGTTGGCGAAGAAGCATCTGAATTAATTATAGCCTCACTAGCTGAAACAAAAAAAGAAATCATCAATGAGAGCGCAGACCTAATATACCATTGGCTACTTCTATTAAAACTTTCAGATGTTGATCCAAATGAAGTTTTCCAAGAACTCAAGAATCGAAGAAAATAGTTGTATGGATGTAAAAAAAACAGCTCATCCTTTAGGTGGTTTATATAATAAATTCTCACCAAAAAAACGGAATAAATCTAATAGTGATGAAGATATTGATATTAATCAAGAAAAAGTAAACTCATTGCTTGGCTTGGATACAGAGCTAGATGCTAAGGAAATAAAAGAGCTTTATTTACCAATTACCGAACTAATTATGCTTAGTATTCATAATAGATACTCCTTAAATAATAAGATAAATGAATTTCTTAATACAGAAACAAATACACCTTATATTATCGGAGTTGCAGGTTCAGTCGCTGTTGGTAAATCAACTTTTTCAAAAATATTACAACTTTTATTCTCTGAAATATATAAATCCAAAAACATTGAATTAGTTACGACCGATGGTTTTCTTTATCCGAATTCAGTTCTTGAGGAGAAAGGCCTAATGGAAAGAAAAGGATTTCCAGAAAGCTATAATACAAAACTGTTATATGATTTTTTATTCAATATTAAATCTGGCATTAAAGGCGTTGAGGTCCCTAAATATTCTCATTTAGTTTATGACATCCTTGAGGACGAAAATATAATCATAAATTCTCCATCTATTTTAATTCTTGAGGGCATAAATGTTTTGCAACCGCCCATACATAAAGAAAATTATTTTGAACCTGTTATTTCTGATTTCTTTGATTTTTCAATCTATTTAGATGCGGACGAGCCGGTAATTAGAAAATGGTATATTGAGAGGTTTTTAAATTTGAGACAAAAAGCCTTTTCAGATGAAAATTCTTTCTTTAATAGATTTGCTGATATAGATGATCAAGAGGCTATTAATTTGGCTACAAAAATTTGGGAAACAATTAATTTAAAAAATTTAGATGAATATATTTTGCCGACAAGAAACAGGGCATCTATGATTGTAAAGAAGAATGAAGATCATAAGATAGACGAATTATGGTTAAGAAAGATATAATTGTGATTATAGTGATAGGATGAGTGAAAAAATTAATATAACAATTGTTGGCGCCGCTGGTAAAATGGGTTGTGAACTAATAAGACAAATATCAAACTCCTCTAAGTATAATTTAGTTGCGGCAATTGAGGGAAAAGACTCAAAATTTATTGGAGAAGATGCATATAAGAATGCAGGGTGTTCTATTACAGGAATCGAAATAAATGATGATTTAATAAGTGCAGTTACAAAATCAGATGCTCTAATTGATTTTAGTTCTATTGACTCTACTTTATATGCTTCTGAACTCAGTGCTCAAGCAAGAATAGTACATGTAATTGGCACTACTGGTTTTAATAATAAACAGGATGAGATGATTCAAGCTGCAGCAAGACACGCAACCATTATTAAGTCAGGCAATATGAGCCTAGGGCTCAATATTTTACTTGGAATTGTTCAGAATGCTTCAAAATTATTAGACGACAATTGGAGTATCGAAATTTCAGAGGTTCATCATAAGGAAAAGAAAGACCATCCATCAGGAACAGCTCTCTCGCTCGGATCTTTTGTAGCAGATGGAATGAATATTGATTTAGAAAATAAAAAAGTTATCGATGATCCAATAGTTATAGAAAATGAAATAAATCTTACTCAAGTGAAAGAGGGCTTAATACGCAAAAAAGGTGATATAGGATTTTCCTCATATAGAAAAGAAGGTGTAGTTGGTGACCATTCAGTAACTTTTGAAGGAACTAATGAGAGAATATCTTTAGCACACATAGCAGAGAGCAGAGATATATTTGCTAATGGTGCTTTAAAAGCAGCAAGTTGGGGACAAGATAAGGAGCCCGGTTTATATACTATGCAAGATGTTTTAGGTTTTTAGAAAGGCGCTTAATGTCATATCTATCTCTTGTAAGACACGGCCAAAGTGAATGGAATGAAAAAAATCTATTTACAGGTTGGGAAAATCCAGGGTTAACAGACAAAGGACTTGCTGAAGCCAAGAAAGCAGGAATCAATTTAAATAATCTTGGGATAACTTATGACCATTATTACACTTCTATTCTTGATAGAGCCATTATCACTGCAGAAATTATTATCAAAGGTCTTAATATTAGAGAGTATAGCTTGGTTAAATGCCAAGAACTGAATGAAAGAGACTATGGAGATTTAACTGGCCTTAATAAGGATGATGCGAGAAAGAAATGGGGAGAAGAGCAGGTACATATTTGGAGGAGATCATTTGATATACCCCCGCCAAATGGTGAAAGCTTGAAGGATACCGCGGAAAGAGTTATCCCTTTTTTCTTATCTGAGATTTTTACTAAGCTAAAGGTTGAAGAAAATGTATTTATTAGCGCTCATGGTAATTCACTTCGTTCCTTAATAATGCATATTGAGAATTTATCCTCAGAAGAAATTCTTGAGAGAGAAATAGCAACCGGTAAGCCACTTGTATATGAATTTGATTCATCAAAAAAAAATCCTATTCTCTAAAATATGAATAAGTCTGAAAGAATAAATATTATTTCAAGAATTCTTGACGAACAATACAAGGAAACACCTGTACCCTTAGATCACAGCGATCCCTTTACGCTTTTGATAGCTGTTTTATTATCGGCTCAATGTACTGATGAGAGAGTCAATAAAGTCACACCTCTTCTTTTTGAAAAGGCTAGTGATCCTGAAGAAATGAGAAAATTATCAGAAAAAAAAATATATGGAATTATACGCCCATGTGGATTAGGCCCTCAAAAGTCAAAAGCAATTAAGAATTTATCAAATATTTTAGTTAGAGATCACGAAGGAAGAGTCCCAAGTGACATGATAGATTTAGAAAAATTACCGGGAGTTGGTCATAAAACTGCTTCAGTTGTTGTTAGTCAGGCATTTAATAAGCCTGCATTTCCAGTAGACACTCATATTCATAGACTTGCTCAACGCTGGGGCCTCACCAATGGCAAAAATGTAAAACAGACTGAAAAAGATTTAAAAAGACTATTTCCTGAAGAAGATTGGCAAAAGTTACATCTGCAAATTATTTTTTGGGGTAGAGAATATTGTCAAGCAAGAGAATGCTGGGGTTTAGAATGTCGAATATGTAGCACATGCTATCCTAATAGAAAAAGAAGGCTCAAACACAAGAAACCCTAAATTAGTTTTTAAAGATCTTTTTTAATCTAGAAATATAATCATTAGATTCTGGACTATTATTTTTAGATGCTTCTTTCTCAAATTCTTTCAATAGGGCTATTTGTTTTTTGTTAAGATTTTTTGGTATTTCAACATGAATTTCTACGAACAAATCTCCATATCGTTTTGATTGTAAAACAGGCATACCTTTGCCTTTTAGCCTAAACTGTCTTTCATTTTGACATCCTTCAGGTATAGATATTCTAAGTTTTTTGCCATCAGGAGAAGGAACATCAATGTCTCCACCTAAAGCAGCTAAAACAAAATCTACAGGTATTTCGCATAAAAGATCAGCATCTTGTCTTTTAAAAAATTCATTTGGTAAAACTGAAATAAAAACATATAAATCTCCAGATGGACCACCATTTTCACCTGCTTCACCTTCACCGCCTAATCTAATTCTGGTCCCATCATCAACGCCTTGAGGGATATTAACTGATAACTTTCTGTTCTTTCTTACCCTCCCAGTTCCTCTACATGGATTACAAGGGTTTTTAATAATTGATCCCCTTCCCGAACAAGAAGCGCAAGTTCTCTCTAACGTAAAGAAACCTTGCTGAGTCCTTACTTTTCCTGATCCTCCACATTGACCACAAGTAGCTCTTTCAGATCCTCCAGCTGCCCCACTACCATTGCAATCATCACATGATATATTTGAGTTTATATTTAAATCTCTTGTTGTACCAAAATAAGCATCTTTGAGATCAATCTCCATCTCTGCTTTTAAATCTGATCCACGAGTTTGCCTTTGTGCTTGCGATGAGTTTTGACCTCTACGGCCAGTAAATTCTCCAAATATATCTTCAAAAATGTCTGACATTGAGCCTGAAAAATTGGCGTTAAAACCTCCAAAGCCTCCCCCTCCCATGCCACCTTGCGATGCGGCATGACCAAATTGATCGTATGAAGATCTAGTTTGGGGGTCTTTCAGAGTTTCATAAGCCTCGTTAATCTCTTTAAAACGAGTTTCAGCTTCTTGATTTCCAGGATTCCTATCTGGGTGATTTTCTTTTGCAAGATTCCTAAATGCTTTTTTTATATCTTGATCAGACGCATTTTTTTGTACGCCAAGAACATCATAATAATCTCTTTTTGCCATCTTAAACTACTTTAGTTTGATGCTTCTTCTTTATCTTCTTTTACTTCTTCATAATCTGCATCTACAACATCGTCTCCAGATAAATCATTGGCTGATTCCCCGCCCTCGCTCTGTTGAGAATTATCTTGTTCTTGTTGATATAGTTTCTCACCTATTTTCATTGCTTCTTGTGATAGGGCAGCACTTTTTTCTTGTATAGAGGCTAAATCATCTCCATCAACAACATCTTTAAGTGATTTAATGGCGTCTTCAACAGCGCTCTTTTCTTCTTCAGTTAATTTTTCTTCGGCATCTTTT
>CACANC010000019.1 GCA_902533755.1 uncultured PS1 clade bacterium | reverse complement strand
CTTCAGCTATGTGCAGGTAATAATATTCAAATTTGTATGCCAAGCACTGCAGCACAAATTTTTCACTTATTGAGAAGACAAGCAATTAGGAAAATAAGAAGACCTCTTGTTGTTATCACACCAAAAAGCCTTCTAAGGATGGAATCCGCGTGTTCAGATATTGATGAGCTAATAGAAGGTAAATTTAATAATATTATTGATGATGATTTAGACGATATCGATAAAGTTCGAAGAGTAGTTTTGTGTAGCGGCAAAATATATCATGACTTAAAGAAACAAAGAGATTTAAATAATCAGAAAGATGTTGCTTTAATCAGGTTGGAGCAAATATACCCTTTTCCTTATGATGAAGCTGAAAAGATTTTATCTAAATATAATAAAAAGGCCGATTACATTTGGTGCCAAGAAGAACCAAGAAATCAAGGTGCTTGGTATAGTCAACGGCATAGATTAAACAAAGTCTTAAATAAAATAGGTATAAAAAAGGATTTTATGTTAAAAAGTAGAATACCTTCAGCAGCCCCTGCTGGTGGTTTGTTCAAGTTGCATGTTAAGCAGCAAGACAAATTAGTAAATGAAACATTGGGTAAAGGTTAATTAATGAGTACAAAAATTAAATCACCAACATATCCAGAATCTGTTGAAGATGGAGTAATTGCCAAATGGGTAGTAAAAGAAGGACAAGATGCTAAACAGGATGATGTAATAGCCGAAATTGAGACAGATAAAGTAGTCATTGAGGTAGTGGCACCTAATGACGGAACTTTAACAAAAATAATAAAAGATGAAGGTGAGGTTGTTATAAGTGGTGAACTAATAGCGGAGTTTGAATCCGGAGAAATAGCATTAGAAAATAAAAAGAATGAAACAAAAAAACCTAACAAGACATCAAAAAAATTAGAGTCTAATACAAAAAAAAAGGTAACTAAAAAAAGAACTTCCAAATCTAAAAGAGAGGAAAAAAGAGTTCCAATGAGTAGAATTAGAAAGACAGTTGCTGATAGATTAGTCAATGTCCAACAAGAAACGGCAATGCTTACGACTTTTAATGAAGTTGATATGTTTCCTATTATGCAATTAAGAGAGAAAGAAGGTGATGAATTTCATAAAAAAAATGATATCAAATTAGGTTTTATGGGTTTTTTTGTAACTGCATCAGTAAGGGCATTGGATAAGTTTCCTCAAATAAATGCAAGCATTGATGGTCAAGATATAGTCTATCATGGATACAAAGATATTGGTGTCGCTGTATCAACTGAAAGAGGCCTAGTTGTTCCTATTATTAGAGATGCTGATCTCTTATCGATAGCTGAAATTGAAAAAGAAATATCTAATTATGCAAATGATGCTCATAAAGGAAAATTATCAATTGAGAGCATGCAGGGAGGAACATTCACTATTTCTAATGGCGGAATTTTTGGTTCTTTGTTATCAACTCCTATTTTAAATGCGCCTCAAACTGCGATATTAGGAATGCATAAAATAGAGAAAAGAGCAGTTGTTGAAAATGATAAAATAGTTATAAAGCCTATGATGTATTTAGCATTGAGTTATGATCATAGAATGATAGATGGCAAGGAAGCCGTTTCATTCCTGGTAGATTTAAAAGAGTCTCTCGAAAGTCCAGATCTTCTATTATAAAATAAAAAGTAAATTAACCTGCTTTCGTATCAACTTTTTCATTCCAATCTTGTTGGCTAATCCACTCACTAAAAGGTGTAAGTTCAATTGGTATTTCTTTTAAAACAGGCGCCATATCAACTTTGAAAGGTTTGTGTTCAGACACATTATTAAATTTATAAAAATCTGACATACTTTCAATGAAAGCATCTCTATTTTCGGATCGACCACCTCTCATATCTTCATCAATATCTGAAAAAAAGATATCATAGAGTCTATTAGAGAAATCAACTAAACTTAACTCTTCATATTTGATAGGTTTACCAAAGTGACCTGATAGAAGATCTGCAACTCTCGGAGGAGTAAATACTTCAGGTCCGCCAATATTTATATTTCTACCAATTAAGTCATCTCTATCAATAGCAGCAATCATAAATTTTGCTACATCATCAAGACATATCCAACTTGCTTCAAGATTAGGGTTGTGAGGATATGTATATAAGTTGTTATTCATTATATCTTCTCTAGCCCAATCAGTTAAAAGATTATCCATAAATAGAACTGGTTGAAATGTAGTAGTTTGAACTCCAGCTTGTTTTAAAGTGTTAATCATCAATTTAACGCTATCATAACCAGCTTGACCTACATCACCTAATTCCTCTGGAGGACCCCAGCAGCAAGTATTATAAATAAGTCTTCTTACATTAGCTCTTTTTGCTGCAGAACCTACTGTGGCTGCGAAATCAAGAGCTTTATGCGACTCTTCAAATGAAGGTCTAGTATAAAATACTGAATCAGCCCCCAAACATGCTTCATAAACTGAGTCCGGATCATTGTAGTCAGCGCTTACCACTTCAATATTATCAAATTGACTTAATCTTTCAGGATTTCTAGTTGTTCCTCTTACTTCATATCCAGCTTTTATAAGTTGTCGAACCTGAGCTAGACCCGGTCTTCCACTTGCGCTTAATACAGTAACTAATGCCATAACTTCCTCCTAACCTATTTCTGAAATATGTCTTACGGGATTTGTACCATCCCATTCTAATGATGCTTTGTAAACATATGAATAAAAATTTTTTAATAAATCATTATTTTCGTAAATTTCATAAAAATGACCAATTTCTTTTCCTGGATCAAACCAAGAAAATCTCATTCCATTCCTATTACCAGCTCTAGCAAAAAGAACTTCTTTACAATCCTGTTTTTTTAATTCTTCACTTTCTTGGGCAAAGTCATCAGCAATCCAAGCAATATGATGAATTCCATTATTATATAAATTCACCTTTGAGTGATCACTTATAAGTTCGATCATAAAGTTTTCTTTCCATCCGTATGCAGATGAGTGGTCAAATTTTTTTTCAATACCATTAATTTTGGATTCGGAAACCTCTATATGCTTATTGTAGTAAAAAGGTCCAATATTAAATCTTTTTGACCATTTTTCTGCTTCTGTGACAATATCTTCCACCCCATAAGCAATTTGTATAATAGGTTTGTTTGAGTTGAACATGTTATTAGGTTTTTTCTAAAAACTTTTTGACCGCTTCTTTATGCTCTTCAGTTTTCCAGCATTCTCTTAATAATGCACTTTCACGCTGCTGTGCTTTTTCTAAATCAACCTCACTTCCATTAAGACTTAATAGCTCTTTAACCATTTTTAGCTGAGGATTAGGATTAGCTCCTATTTCGTCAGCTTTACTCATTGCTTCTGATAAAAGTTCATCTTCTGATGTTATAAAATCAATTAAATTAGATTCTTTAGCTTCTTCAGCTTTTATCAATCTACCAGATAAACACATTTCACTAGCTTTACCAAAACCCATTCTTTGTACTAAGAAATGGCTACTTGCTAATTCAGGTACCAAACCCATTTGAATAAAGAACATTCCAAACTTTGCCTTTTCAGATGCCATAATAATATCAAAAGGTAAAACCATTGTAATTCCTATGCCAACAGCAGCACCATTCACTGCAGCAATCATAGGTTTTGACTCCCTAATTAACTTGACCCAATTTACATGCTTGGGCATGCCTCCACTTCCTGATTGGGTATCATTACCTGGATCTTTTCCATCTATTCTTGTTTGAAAAGTTTCTTCAATATCTGCACCTGCGCAGAAACCTTTTCCTGCGCCTGTCATAACTATTGCTCCAACTGAACTATCTTTGTTAGCTTCATTTATAGCCGAAGCAAGTTCTTCAGCCATAAAAGGAGTCCATGCATTTAATTTTTCAGGTCTATTTAATGTAATTAAAGCTGAGTTGTTTTTCTTTTCATATAATATTGTTTCAAAGTTCATAGTGTTTCCTTTCAATATTAAAGTGGCGGATTTTTTTCAAATGTTGGTAGTTTTTTATCTACTGGATCCCAATGATTTGCGGTATCACTCCAAAAATTTGATTCAATTTTAAGCCAAGAAGAGTTATCTAAACTTCCAGCCTTTATAAATTTGATATCAGGTTGTTCTGAAACATAGCTAATTATTGGCGATCCACAATCTGGACAAAATCCCCTATGAACATTTGAACCCTCGTGACCAATTACGGAATATATTTTGTAATCATCATTTATTTTTAAACTTTTTGATGGAATGTAAACAATTGTAGCTTTTCCACTACCTGTTGCTTTTTGACAATCTTTGCAATGACAATTTCCCGCTGAAATTACATCCTCTTGTTTAAATTCGTATCTAATTTTTCCGCATAAACAACCACCTTTTATCATTTTTTCTCCATATATAGATTTATTTTTCCTAAATCATATTTTACTACACGATAATTTTATAATACATTCAATATATTTTTAGGGGCTAGATGTGAATCAGGAACAAATTGATCAACTCAAAGATCTAATAGATTATGAGCGAAAAAGAAAATCTCCTCCAAAGGATTTTCCTAAGCTTCCTGATCTGCCTGGCAAACGTTACACAGACAAAGAGTTTTTTGATCTTGAAAAAGAATATTTATGGAAGCAAAGTTGGTTGCTTGCAGGGCACCTTGAAGAAATCCCTGAGGTTGGAAGTTACAAATTATGGGATAAGGCAGGGCAACCTGTTATTTTGGTTAGAAAAAGTAAAGAAAATGTAACTGCATTTTATAATATGTGTAGACATCGAGGTGCAGCAATAGTTCTAGATGAGTTTGGTCAATCAGATAAATTAGTTTGTGGTTATCATGGTTGGACATATGATCATGATGGGAATTTGATAGGAAAAAGAGATCCTAAAGATTTCGTTGATTTTGATGATTCTTGTAGAAGTCTCCATAAGGTTAGGGTTGAACTTTTAGGAAATTTAATTTTTGTGAACTTTGATTTAGGTGCGGAAAGTCTAAAAGAAAATCTTGGTGTTATATATAATGAAATTCAAGAATTTCAATTTGAGAATTTAAGTCTCATTGATCACTACACTTATAAACTAAAATGCAATTGGAAAATTGCTTTGGAAGCAAACATGGAAGTCTATCATGTTAAGTCTATACATCCGGAAACTGTACACACGGGCTTAGATTATACTGGAAATGTAAACACATTTTATCCAAATGGACACGGTAGAATGGTTGCTCCAAGTAGAACTTTCCCTGATCTTCCTGAAGTTGCTTTAAAAGCAAATCCTGATGTCCTTAAACAAGCTAATGGAAAAAAAGGCAAACCATCAAAATATTATAAAAATCAAACCTATAAAGTTGAAGATAATAGACCAGAAATCGAAACATGTGGTTATATTGCAAGGACATGTACTCAATCTTATAATTTAGTTCCTAATTTTGTATCTCCTATGTCTGAAAAAGGTTTTCCAATACTATTATGGTGGCCTACAGCTATTGATGAATGTATTTTTGAAGTTTTTTGGGTAGCTCCGCATTGGGGTAAAGGGAAAAGACCAGAAATTTGGGATATTGCGATTGATGGTTTCAATAAAGTTCTAGATGAAGATCTTCACTTTGGTGGTTGGATCCAAAAAGCTGTTGATTCATATGTTTTTGACGGCGTTCCTTTGAGCTATCAAGAGGCAAGGATATATCACTGGCATGAGCAGGTAGATAAGATAATTGGTTTAAATAGAATTCCTAATGATCTTAAAGTTGAACCTAAAATAACCGAAGAATGGACTCATCCAAACGATAACAAAAAAAGGCTTGAAGAATATCGTACTTTTAAAAATTCTTAGGCTTTATCTTTCAAATCACTATCTATTAATACAGCTATAAGCAATGCTGGCTCAGTGCCATTGTTAACCCATGCATGATTTGTACCCCTTTGTACAACAACATTAAATGGTTTGAGTCTTACTTCATCTTCATCAAGTAATAGAGTTACATCCCCTTTTAATAAAATTATGTAATCAATAGTTTTTGTTTTATGCATTGCAGGGTGTCTTGATATATCAACTCTTTCATGAGCTGCGCCCATTAATTCAAATGCCCTAGCTGTAGCTTCTTCGAGTTTTTCTCTCGGTATACCTTCAGGTGTTGGTTTGATAGCAAAATATCGAAACTTTGTTCCATTCTTTGGAGGTGATAAAATAACATCAATATCTGCTCTATCTTTATCATCTAAAGAATTTATTTGCTCTCCATCCGTATTCCAAATTTCAAATAATCCTCCAACATCCTCACCTAATATTCTAGCAGGTGGACCATCAATAGAAATTATCGACCTTCCATCTTCATTATGACCAGTAATAATTCTTCTTAAATCTTCCATCTATCTCTCCCTCTTTAGTAAATAGAATTCTAGGTAAAAAACCTGATATATGAAATAAAATATTGGACTTTGTATCAAAAATAAAAGTTATCCACAGTATTATGTATAGAAAATCTTTTTTCATGGTTAACATGTGTAACTTATAAGCAATATACAAAAGAAATTAGTTGATAATGATTCTCAATAATGCCAGTTTTTTTTTGGGTTTTAAATTAGGGAGTTACCAATGAAAAAATATCTATATTCATTTTTATTTTCTATCGCTTTGATTTCTGTTTCTGATTCTATTCATGCAGACGATCATATGCAAGCAGGACCAGGTGCAATAGAAATTTTATCATGTAAGTATAATGAAGGTAAATCCTCTAAAGATCTGACGAAAGTTGTTAAAGAATGGAATAAATGGCAAGATAAACAAGATGGTGACTATCAATCATGGACAATGGAGCCATATGCTTTTGATCCAAGTCAATATCCGCTAGATGTAGATTTTTTCTGGTTTGGACTAAGCTCAAATTGGAAAAACTTTGGCAAAGATATGCAGGCTTGGCTTGATGAGGGAATATCAACACATGGAGAAAATTTTGACTCTGTTGCTCCTTGTTCAAGCAGAGCATTGTTCAGCGCTATTCCAATTAGAAATTTCGATTTTGAAGTTAAAAAAGGACAAAGTAATCCATTCCAAATTTCAAATTGCAAAATAAAAGAAGGGAAATCCTTTCAGGACCTTTTAAAGGTAGCTTCAGAATTCAATAAGGTATTAGATGGCAATGGTGATAATGCAGGTATAATAGCAATGATCCCTGATGCTGGTAATCCAGCTAACCCTGATTGGGATTTCAAACTTGGGGTTGGATGGTCAGATTATAATAATTTTGGAAATTCTAGAAGTAATTGGTATTCAGGAACTAGCGAAGAAGCAGCAAAAACTTATGGATCAGTTGTTGATTGCGATAGTCCAAGAATTTATTCCACAACACAACAAAGATATTAAGATTTAAAAATTTAAAAGGAGTTTAATGATGAAAAGTTTTTTTTCAATTTCATGTGTATTTTTATTAGTTTTAACATTCAATAATTTTACTTTAGCTGATGATCACGCGCAGTCCGAATATGTTAATTTTCAAGTAAATTTATGTAAATTAAATAAGGGCTCATCAATTGATAGATACAATGACTCAGTTAATGATTATATTGAGTGGTCAAAAGAAAATGATGTAGAGGTATATGTTGCAAGACAAACACCTATTTTCCCTCATGATGATTTTGTTGCGGATAGAGGATTTGATTTTCTAGAAATATTAGCTGGATCTCATGCAGTTACAGGTAAAGCTTGGGATTTATGGCTTGGCACAAAAGAGGGTCAAAAACTTTCTGAAAATTGGCAAAAGAATGCTGAATGTTATGTTAAATGGGGTCATGCCTATCCTCAATATGTTGATCAAGAAGTTTTAGCAAATGATAAGGATAGAGTAGCAAGTTGGAATTGGTGCTCTCGTAATGAGGGCGTATCTTTTGAAGATTTACAAGCTCAACATAAGGCTATGGTCAGTGAGGTTGAAAAAGACTCTAATGGACTAAGTGGATGGGTTATTATGGCCCCACAAACAGGCGCTGCAAACGCTCCCGGTGATTTTGTTCATATAGCTATATTTGAAGATATAGAGGCATATATGGAGTATAAGGAGTCTTTCGCTTCCGGTGGTTGGAAGGGTTATGTAGAATATAATGAAAACTTTGCTACCTGCAGAGGTGAAGAACTATATTCTGATATTGTACTAAATGATCCAAATAATTAGGAGATAAAATTATGAAAAAATCCTTTATTTTTTTTCTATTTGGATTTTTTGTCTTTTCTTTTGATGTCTACTCAGACGATCACTATGAAGAGCTTCCAAATGTTGCTAATGTTCAAGTTAATGTGTGCAAACTTAAAGAGGGTGTATCATTAAAAGAGTATAATGCTGTTACACAAGATTATGTGAAATGGTCAAAAAAGAATAATGTAGAAACATTCTATGTTCGTCACTTTCCATTATTTTCTCATGCTACAGCTGGTAACCCGCTAACATATGATTTTCTTGAAATATTAGGTTCTACTCACGAAACTTCAGGAGAGGCTTGGGATTTATGGCTAAACTCTAAAGAGGGTCAAAAACTAAATGCACAATGGCAAGCTGCAGCGGATTGCTATCCCAAAATGGGAACCGGAGTTACTTTATGGTCAGATGAAGATGCTCTAGCAAAAGCTGACGAAAGAGTTGCAACATGGAATTGGTGTACTCTCAATGATAATGTTAGTGCTGAAGAAGTTTTACAAAAACATTCTGAAATGGCTAAAAATCTTGAGGGCAATGACCAAGGTATCATTGGATGGGCTGGTATTATTCCTCGAATTGGAGGAGCAAGTGCACCGGGACAATTCGCTCATATTATAATTTTTCCTGATAACAAAGCTTCAATGAAGCATCAAAAAACAATCGCTCAAGGTGGCTGGAAACATTATCGTGACTACGAAAAACAGTATGCAACTTGTAGAGGCGAAGAACTTTATGATGTGCAAGTCCTCAACAGATTAGCGCAATAATAAAAGGAAAAATAATGAAAAAAAATATATTATTATTTAGTTTGGTATTTGTATTGTTCTTAATTGTTAATCCTATTAATGCTCAAGATAATAGACTTGGAGCTGGGATTACATCCGATGCTGCTTTTGCTATTCAAGCGAATATTTGTAGATTAAATGAAGGTATTTCAATGGAGCGATACGAGGCTCTTAATGAAAGATACTTTGATTGGGCTAAAAAGAATGATGTAGAAACATTTCTTGCTCTTCAAACTCCTCATTTCCAACATGGTGATTTTGATAATCCACCATCTTATGATTTTGTAGAATTTATGGCTGCACCTTTCGAAACGCATGGAAAGGGCTGGGATAAATTAACTGAAACAAAAGAGGGTCAAGACATACTTGATGAGTGGGGCGAAGTTTCTACATGTTACATGAAAATGAATTCTGCTTATTTTAATTATGCAAATGAAGAAGCTTTGAATGAAGGCGACAGTCGATACGCTGAATGGAATTGGTGTAGTATTCGTGATGGCAAAAGCCCTGATGACTTGATAGCTTTTCATAATAAGGCTGCTGCAAGAATGGAAGAAAATCCAAATGGTGCAATTGGTTGGTTAACAATGGTTCCACTACTTGGAGGAGCTAATTATCCAACTTTTGCACATGTTGTCTTATTTCCTGATATGGAATCTGTAATGCAATCTAAAAAAGTTGAAGCTGCAGAGGGAGGCTGGAGATTTCGAGATGAATATGAAACTGAATATGCTGAATGCAGTGATCCAATGCTAATGCATGAAAAAGTTTATAACAGGCCAAATTAAATTTTTATTTAAAGGAGAAAAAAATGAAATATATTTTAACTATTGCTTTCGCATTTTTTATTTTTACTGGAAATGTAAAGGCAGCACCTTTACACGCATATTACTGCTTCAATGCTCTTGAAACAGCTAATAATGTAGTAAGTGCATTTGATGGATTTTTAAATTCATCTTCTTCAGACGGTATGTCTACACATAGGCTATACGCATTTCCATTAAACGGAGAGAATAATATAACCCATTGCATGGTTGCAGAACACTCAGGACCTGATCAATTTGAAAAAAATAACAGTATTGTAAATGGTTCTGCAGAAGGCCAAGCACTTTTATCAACATTAAATCAAAATGTCACTTGGGTTCTCAATGGAGCTGGCACACCTATTCTTTCAGCTGGTGAACAAGACCCAAATGCTCCAGTAGGAATTTTGATTGATATAAAAGCAAAAGATAATGCTGCCTTTGTAAAAAGTCTTGGTAAGTTTTTGAATAGTGCCAACCCAAATGGAAGTATTACCGTATTTGCAGATACATTTACTGGTGTTGATAATCGAACTCATTATGTTGTTATTAATGGCTCTTCACTTGAAGAAGCTATGTCTAATCTTGATAGCTCATTAGCTACGGCAGAAGGACAAAATTACCTTCAAAGGGCTAACAAATTTAGAAAAGTAATGTCTCGTTCTTTAGTGTACTTAGTAAAGAGCTGGGAAAAATAAATTAAATAAAGAAACTTAACTTTTTTAAAAAACCCTACTATCTTGGTAGGGTTTTTTTTTGGGGAAAAAATTGTCTAATTCTACTTCATGGCCAAAACCAATTTATGCTTGGTTTTTTTACTTCAATTCTTTTATTTGCCTATATTATTTCATTTATTGATAGGCAAATGATTAACTATCTTGTTGTTCCAATCAAAGAGGATATGGGCCTTACTGATTTTGAGATATCATTTATTCAGGGATGGGGCTTTGTTCTTGCATACATAGTCTTTAGTATTCCTTTCGGAAGAATTGTTGATAAGGTAAATCGCGTTAGAGTTCTTATAGGTGGTATAATTATTTGGAGCGTAGCAACTGCAGCTTGTGGTTTTTCAAAAAATTCTTGGCAATTAGTTATATCAAGATCAGGTGTTGGTGCTGGTGAAGCAGCTTTAACGCCTGCATCATGGTCAATTATCTCAGATCTATTCCCAATTGAGAAAAGAAGCTTTCCAATGAGTATATACTTAATGGGTCCTTATATAGGCCAGGGTCTATCTTTGTTATTTGGAGCTCAGATTCTAAGAATTTATAACGAACCAGTAACTTTATTTGAAAGTATTATTGTACAACCATGGCAAATTATATTTCTTATAATTGCAGTACCTGGAGTGATTTTAGGCTTATTTATGTTTGCCCTTCAAGATCCTGTGAGAAAAGAAGTAATAGTTACTAATAAAGATGAAAAAGATTCTATTAGAGATGTTTTTTCCTATGTAATTAAAAATATTGGAGCCTATATGCCACTTTTAATAGGATCGGCTTTTATAATTGTTCTTTTATATGGCGTACAATCTTGGGTACCAACTTTTTTACACAGGATACATGGATGGGAGCATACTAGAATTGGAGACCAATATGGCTTAGTAGCTTTATTTGCAGGATCTTTAGGTGTTGTTTCAGGTCCTATTATCGAAAAACATCTAACTAAGTTAAATGTAAATGCGGCTACTATCGTTGTTTGTATCATTACAGCAATTGCTTTAACTATAATAGGTCCAATTACATTCCTAAGTCTTAGTTCAAGCACTGTCTTGATTGGTATTTTTATAACTAGTTTTTTTATTACACTTCCCCTAGCTTTGTTTGCAACTTCACTTCAAAATATAACCCCAAATCAATATAGAGGTGTTGTATCAGGCTTGTATGTCTTTACAGTAAATATTACTGGATACGGACTGGGCCCAATGGTAGTTGCATTTTTTACTGATAAAGTTTTCAAAAATGAAATGGCTATAGATTTGTCTATGGCTACAATATTTTTAATTTGTGGACCAATATCTTTTCTAATATTTTATTTTGGAAGAAAGCCTTTTGCCGAGGCTTTAGTAATGAAAAGTTCTTAAAAAGTAATCATTTTTATTTCTTCAAAACAATATTTTCTATAGAGTAATTAATTAATAAACAAGGAGTTAGTGATGAGTCAGGTTGAGCTTAATGAAGAAAAATTAATGGAATTAACTGGTAAGGTTTTTGAAAATGTTTCAGCTGCAGGGAGTCTATTGATTGCATATATTGGGGATCAAGCTGGAGTATATTCTTCTCTTGATGAGCATGGTCCATGTTCTGCTGAAGTTCTTGCAAAAAAAATAAATCTTGATGAAAGGTATCTGTTAGAGTGGTTATCGGCTAATGCTGCAATGGGTTATATCACTTATCACGAAGATAATGATCAATTTAGTTTAACTCCTGAGCAGGCAGCAATTTTTGCTCATGAGGGTGAGCCAACATGTATGCAAGGGTTATTTCAAGGTATAGTTGCTCAATATGCTACTCACGATGTTGCATTAGATGTCTTTAAAACTGGTAGAGGAAGACCATGGGAAGAACATCACGAGTGTTGTTTCTGTGGTACTGATAGATTTTTTAGACCTATTTATGTAACTAATCTTTTAGAAAACTGGATACCATCTCTTGATGGAGTAAAAGAAAAGCTTGAAGCCGGAGCAACTGTTGCTGATATAGGTTGTGGGTTAGGTTCTTCATCAATCCTTATGGCAAAAACATTTCCTAAATCTAAAATATATGGATATGATTTCCATGAACCTTCAATTATCAAAGCAAGAGAAAAAGCAGAGATCGAGGGCGTCACTAATATAGAATTTGCCGTTTCTGATGCGAAAAATATACCTGAAAAAGGCTATGATTTTGCATGCATATTTGATGCTTTACATGATATGGGGGATCCTGTTGGAGTATCAAAGGCTATTTTAAATACTCTTAGTGATGATGGAACTTTTATGCTTGTTGAGCCTTTCGCTAATGATGAGTTAAAAGATAATCTTAATACACAATCTGGACTTTACTATTCTTTTTCAACTTTGATATGTGTGCCGACATCAAGAGCACAAGAAGTTGGATTGCAGCTTGGCGCTCAAGCCGGAGAGAAAAGGTTACGTTCAGTCCTCAATGAGGCAGGTTTTGAAAATATTGAAAGAAGGTGTCTTGATATTGAGTCTAATATTGTTTTAGAGGCTAAAGCTTAATTTAGGATAAGTCTTTAGCAATTTCTGAAGCAAAGTAGGTTAAGATACAATCTGCTCCTGCTCTTTTAAAAGATAAGAGAGACTCTTTAATAACATCATCGCTTAATGCTCCAGTTTCCACAGCATTTTTTAGCATTGAGTATTCACCACTTACTTGATAAGCAAAAGTTGGAACCTTAAATTCATCTTTAACAGCCTTAATTACATCTAAGTAAGGCATACCAGGCTTAACCATTACAATGTCAGCTCCTTCTTGAATATCCAAAGCTACTTCATGTAACGCTTCGTTTATATTTTGGATTGGCATTTGATATGTATCTTTAGTTTTGTTGCCAAAAAATTTTGCTGATTCTACTGCATCTTTAAATGGTCCATAAAATTTTGAACTAAACTTTGCTGAATAAGCAAGTATGAGTGTATTTATAAAATCATTTTGTTCTAATGCATCTCTAATTATTTTAATTCTTCCATCCATCATATCTGAAGGAGCAATTATATCTGTTCCTGCCTTAGCTAAAACAAGTGCCTGCTCTCTTAAAGCTGGAAGCGTTAAATCATTATCCACATCACCAGTCTCATTAAGTAATCCATCATGTCCATGATCAGTGTAAGGATCTAATGCTACATCTGCTATAACAATTAAATCAGGATGATTTTCTTTTATTGAAGATATAGCCCCACAAATAAAATTGTTTTCGATTGTTGCTTGAGAGCCTAATTCATCTTTTTTTTCTTCATTTATAACTGGAAAAACTGCTACTGATTTTATACCCAAATCTATAATTTGTTTTATTTCGTCATTCAAAATATCAAGACCTAGACGATTTATTCCAGGCATTGATTTAATCGCTTCTCTGCCTCTCAAATCTTCTTTTATAAATATAGGTTGTATAAGATCTGATTTTGATAATGTTGTTTCCGCAAGCATTTCTCTAAGGCCAGAACTTTTTCTAATTCTGCGCATCCTTGTATCTGGATATGATCTTTCTGTTTTCATTATTCTTTAATCTAGTTTTATATCAATTAAGTCAAGTTTAAGGCTTAATCATTATCACTATCATTTATTTCAAAGAATTAGTGGTGGAGCCAGACGGGATCGAACCGACGACCTCCTGCTTGCAAAGCAGGCGCTCTCCCAACTGAGCTATGGCCCCACATTTGAATATGCCTTTATAAATCAACAAAGATATGATCTCAATAAAAAATTAATCCCTTAAAAAAACAGGTAAGCCACTATGAGATTCCTCAATTGAAAAATTGTATCCTTCTTCAGAAAATGAATGAATATCTTGCTCTTTTTTAATTTTATTTTTAACCAACCAAGATGCCATATAGCCTCTTGCTTTTTTTGCATAAAAGCTAATTATTTTGAACTTGCCATCTTTTCCTTTATCCTTAAAAACAGGTGAAATAACTTTAATATCACTAGATAAAGATTGAACTGAATCATAATATTCATTAGATGCTAGATTAATTAACAGATTGGAATTCATATCTTTTAGCTCTTTTTCAATTTTCTTTGCAATATCTTTGCCCCAAAAATCGTATAAATCAGATCCACTTTTGGTTTGTAATTTCGTTCCCATTTCTAATCTATATGGTTCGATAATATCTAAAGGTTTAAGGATCCCATATAAACCAGACAAAATTCTTAAATGTTTTTGAGCAAAGTTAATATCTTTTTTTGCAAAACTATCCACATCTAGTCCTTGATAAACATCACCCTTGAAAACATAAATTGATTGTTTTGCATTATCTGATGGTTTTTTTTGCGCTTTCCAGTTTTGATATCTTTCGAGATTTAATAATGTAAGTTTTTCACTTAATTTCATTAAGCTAGAAATTTCTTTGGAATTCTTTTTTTTCAACTCATTAATCAAATTTTTTGATTTGTTAAGGAATGCCGGTGATGAAAAATCACTGATGTTTTCCGAAGATGAGTAATCTAAGGTTTTTGCTGGAGAAAGAACTATAATCATTTCAAATCCTATTTAAATTAATAATTAGATAATATGTTTAAAAAACTATCTAGTAAATCCTATTTTTAGGGCTTTTTAACGCATTTTCAATCATAAAACCCCCCCTATATATTGTTATTTTGATAATATTTAAGCTACATATTGTAATTGAACAATTTCGCAAAATAAAAGTTGAAATTAGCATCTTAATATATGAGAATCACTTAAATTAACTTGAGTTCATTACTTGAAGCAATCGATCACTTTGTGGGGAGGATTACATTATGCTTTCAATCAGATTTTTAACAATCTTTTCATTTATATTTACATTAGGATTTAACTTTAATGCATTCGCTCAAGATGAAACTGTCTCAGATGGTCGTCTTGGTATTGAAGAAATTATTGTGACAGGAACGAAAAGAGATATTTCTCAACAGGATGTTCCAATAGCTGTATCAACAATAACAGAACAGCAACTTGAAAATACATTTAGAAATGATGTATTTGCTCTTGGACAACTTGCGCCTAATGTTACTTTAACTCCTCAAAATGGCTTTAATGCTATTGCAGGTGGTATGCGTGGTACAGGTTTTATTTCAATTCTTGTAACTAAAGACCCATCTGTTGGTATTGTTGTTGATGATTTTGCGTTTAACCATGTTCAAGCTCAAGCTATCGAAATGTTTGATATGGAGCAGGTTGAGATTTACCGTGGTCCCCAAGGAACATTATTCGGTAAGAATACAACTGGTGGTGCGATTGCTTTCACAACGAAGAAGCCCGTTCTTGGCGAAACAACTTTTGATGTTGAAGCAACCTATGGTCAGTATGCTTCAAATGATGCATCAATCGAAAAAATAAATGCAGCAATTAATTTCCCTATCGGAGACAAATTAGCTGTACGTATATCGGTTATTCAAGATGAAGAAGAGGGTTATTGGACAAACAGTAAACCTTCAGGAAATATTATTTCATTGGGCGGACCAGGATCAACTGCTTTGTATTCAGAAGGTGGTCAGCTTAATGATGTGGGCACTACTAAAAATGCTGATGGCACATATACATCAGTAGGTAATGGCGGTAAAATTGGTGGTAAAGATGTTCTTGCCGCTAAGTTTAAGGTTAGATATGAGCCTAATGATTTCTATAGAGCAGATTTCACATATGAATTACTTGATGACCAAGGCGATGCTCCTGCTACAGCCAACGATACACCTGGTGGTGGCGCAGAAGCTTATTTATTTCCAATATTAGGTTTCCCTGGCTATAGGGATGGACCTTACCCAGGAAATCCATTCATTACTGGTGAATCTCAAACATGTAACACATTCACTTGTGTTGCCAGAGGTCACGAAATCGAAGTTGAAGGTGTTTATCTAACTCAAACATTTAATTTTGAAAACTTCACTCTTAAATCTATTACAGGTCAAAGAGATCAAGATGAAATATTAAATAGTACATATACTGGTGAATCTTTTACATCACTTTATGACGCTGCAAGAAATACTCGAAGAGAACAGTTCCAGCAAGAATTTAGAATAACCTCAGAATATGATGGGCCTTTTAATTTTGTAGCTGGCGCTGCTTACTATACTGATGATGTTGAGTTTCTTGTTTATGGTAATCTAGGTTTTGTTGATCTAATTTCAGGCGCAGGTACTTCAGCAGCTCTTCAATTTGCTAATGTTGCTGAAATTCAGGCTTCTGGTCAGGATCGAACAAGTAAAGCTGTCTATGTTGATGCTAATTATGACATTAGTGACCAATTGAAATTAACAGTTGGACTAAGACATACTGAAGATGAAAAAGACTTCTACAGACGTCAATATGCACCTGATGGAGCAAGTTTTGCTCTAATCTTTACACCTGATCAATATCTTGGTCCTTGGACTAATCCTTTAAATAAAGAAGATTTTGGTGTTGCTATCGATGATAGTAAGGATTTTGAAGCTGATACATGGAGAATTGTTCTTGATTATGCAATGAATGAAAACACTTTAATATACGGAAGTATTGCAACAGGTTATGTTGCAGGTGGTTTCACAGAAACTTGTGGATCAACATTCACATGTAAACCTTATAATGATGAAGAAAATACTAATATAGAAATTGGTGTTAAGGCTGATCTTATGGAAGGTAGGTTACGATTGAATGCTGCTGTTTTCCAAACAGAATATGAAAGCCTTCAAAGAGACTCTGTGAAAGTTCGTCTAGTTGGTGATACACAATTCCAAGAAACTGCTGCTGTTAACGAAGGTGAATCAACAGCAACTGGTTTTGAAATTGAAGCTACTTATGTTCCAACAGATAACCTTCGTTTTGATGGTTTCTTAGGTATTCTTGATCATGAATATGATGAATATGCGCCTGGTATTGATGCAGGAACATTAACTGCTG
>CACANC010000018.1 GCA_902533755.1 uncultured PS1 clade bacterium | reverse complement strand
TTAATACATAGAGGGCTATTAGGATCAAAACATGATAATGAAGGAATAATTAGATACTATAAATTGTAATTTACGGTGATTTTTTATGAATAAAGAGAACGACATAAAAGAATTAACTTTTGAGCAAGCCTTATCCGAGTTAGAGGAAATAGTGGAAAAGCTTGAACAAGGTGATATTGACCTCGAGGACTCAATTGACATTTATGAGAGAGGTACCTTACTTAAAGCTCATTGTGAAGAAAAGTTAAAGTCTGCAAAATTAAAAGTTGATAAGATAATAGCTCAACCAGATGGCGATTTTACTTCTGAGCCATATGAAGATAAATAATCTCTAATGAGCCAATTTTTAGATCATTTAAAACCATTTGCTATAGAAATAGATGGTTATCTTACAGATTTATTAGATAAAAAAATAAATATTGAAAACGAACTAAAAGATTCAATTATTTATTCTTCAATTGGCTCTGGAAAAAGAATTAGAGGCTATCTTTCATGGGAGATTGCAAATTTTTTTGGTGCCGATAAATCTGATGCATTTAAATTAGCATCAACAATTGAATTAATTCATACTTATTCTTTAATTCATGATGATTTACCTGCCTTAGATAATGATGATTATAGAAGAAACAAGCCATCTAATCATAAGAAATTTAGCGAATCTACAGCTATTTTATCTGGTGATGCACTCCAATCTTTGGCTTTTGAAGTATTATCAGATGAAATGGAGAAAATTGACACAAATAAACAAATAAAACTTATCAACCTTCTCTCAAATAATATAGGTCCTAATGGTATGGTTGGAGGTCAGATTATTGATATTAATTCTAAAGAAAATCAACTATCTATTGATGAAGTTAATATTATGCATAATCTTAAAACAGCAAATTTATTTAGTTTTTCATGCCAATCTGGAGCAATGATAGGCAAAGCCAATGATAAAGAAATAGATGCTTTCAAAAATTATGGAAGGAATTTTGGGATTGTATTTCAAATAATTGATGATGTACTAGATCAAGTAGGTGATCCTAAAAATATTGGAAAAACTCTAGGTAAAGATGAAATTAATCAAAACAAAACATATTTAAATTATTATAGCATCCAAGAATGTCTTGATATTGCAGGAAAATATAGCGAAAAAGCAATTAATTCGTTAAATATATTTGACCAATTGCCAGAAGTTTTTATAAATGCACTTGATTTTATAAAATCAAGAAAGTTTTAGTTAATGAATAAAATAGAAATTAAATATCTCGACAAAATTAAATCGCCTAAAGATTTGGATGAGTTAAATGACGAACAACTTAAAGAACTTGCAACAGAGTTGAGATATGATGTTATTGAAACAGTTTCAAAGACAGGTGGTCATTTAGGTGCAAGCCTTGGAGTGATAGAGCTTACTGTTGCTCTTCATAAAATCTTTGACTCACCTAAAGACAAGATAATTTGGGATGTTGGCCATCAGAGCTATCCACACAAAATACTGACTGGCAGAAGAGATCAAATGTCGACTTTGAGAAAAAAAGATGGCCTATCAGGTTTTACAAAAAGGGATGAAAGTAAATATGACCATTTTGGAGCTGGGCACAGCTCTACTGCGGCATCTGCTGGACTTGGAATGGCAATTGGAAGAGATTTAAAAAATAAAGATAATCATGTTGTTTGCGTTGTTGGTGATGGCGCAATGAGTGCTGGTCAGGCATATGAAGCATTAAATAATGCCGGTGCAGAAAAATCAAAACTAATAGTAATTCTAAATGATAACGATATGTCAATTGCCCCGCCTGCAGGAGCTATGAGCGCTTATTTAGCAAAACTAATATCAGGTGGAACATATCTTGGTTTAAGAAACTTTGCGAAACAAGTTATAGAAAAGCTTCCTAAATCACTTGAGAAAGGTGCAAAAAAAGCTGAAGAAATTACTAGACTTATTGCAGGTAATGGAACTCTTTTTGAAGCTTTAGGCTTTTATTATGTTGGACCTATAGACGGACATAATTTGGATCATTTACTTCCTGTGATTAGAAATGTAAAAAATGCCGATAATGGTCCAGTAATAATTCATGTTGTTACTCAGAAGGGCAAAGGTTATAAACCTGCAGAAGACTCAGATGAAAAATTTCATGGAGTTACAAAATTTAATATTACTACTGGAGAACAAGAAAAACCAAAGAAAGCAAATGTTTCTTATACTAAAATCTTTTCTAATTCCTTAATCAAATTTGCTGAAAATGATAATGATATCGTTGCTGTGACAGCAGCAATGCCATCAGGAACGGGACTTGACAAATTTAAAGAGCTTTATCCTAAGAGGTTTTTTGATGTAGGTATTGCAGAACAACATGCAGTAACATTTTCTGCTGGACTTGCAATTGAGGGACTTAAACCATTTGCTACAATTTATTCGACATTTCTTCAAAGAGCTTATGATCAAATTATCCATGATATAGCAATTCAAAATCTGCCAGTAAGATTTGCGATCGATAGAGCAGGGTTAGTTGGCGCGGATGGACCAACTCATGCTGGAAGTTTTGATTTGACGTATCTATCAATTTTACCAAATTTTGTAGTTATGGCAGCTTCTAATGAGGTTGAGTTAGCAAGAATGGTTAAAACTGCTGCAGACTATAGTTTAGGTCCAATATCTTTTAGATATCC
Source organism: uncultured PS1 clade bacterium (assembly GCA_902533755.1). Taxonomy (GTDB): domain Bacteria; phylum Pseudomonadota; class Alphaproteobacteria; order MED-G09; family MED-G09; genus AG-430-B22. The sequence goes on along the minus strand of CACANC010000018.1, from coordinate 15,585 downwards.
AAGAGGAAATGTTTTTGGGTTAGATATGCCTACAGAAATTGAATCACTAGAAATCGGAAAAGGGAAAATTATAAAGCAAGGTGAAAAAATAGCCCTTCTTAACCTTGGAACTAGAATTGAAGAAGTAAAAAATGCATCAGATACATTAGAATCAATGGGTCTTTCTTGTACAATTGCTGATGCAAGATTTGCTAAACCTTTAGACAAAGACTTAATTAGAGATCTTTCAAAAAATCACGAACTAATGATTACAATCGAAGAGGGTTCATCTGGCGGTTTTGGTGCCCATGTCTTAATGTTTTTAGCAGATGAAGGAATTCTTGATAATGGTTTTAAAATTAGGAATTTATATCTTCCAGATACATTTATTCAGCATGGTGATGTAAATGACATGTACGCTCAGGCAGGATTAAATTCAGAAAATATTGTTAAATTAGCAATGAAGGCTCTAGATATAAATAAAAATGAATTCAAGATTATTAAGTCTTAATTTCCAATTTGAGCTCGATTTCTTAAGAAATGATCAGCTAAAACACATGCAACCATTGCTTCTCCAACAGGAACAGCTCTGATACCTACACAAGGATCATGTCTTCCTTTGGTTGTTATTTCTGTATCATTCTGAGATTTATCTATTGTTTTTCTTTCTTTTTTTATAGATGAGGTTGGTTTAACAGCAAATCGTACAACAATATCTTGTCCTGAAGATATTCCTCCAAGAATACCTCCTGAGTTATTTGAAAGAAAAACAGGCTTATCATTTTTCATTCTCATCTCATCACCATTTTCACTACCTTTTAGGCTTACTGCTTCAAAGCCATTTCCAATTTCAACACCTTTAACTGCATTTATACTCATTATTGCTGATCCTAAGTCTGAGTCTAATTTTCCATAAATTGGTGCGCCCAATCCAACTGGAACATTTTTAGCTACAACTTCAATAACTGCGCCACAGCTATCTCCTTCCGCTACAAGTGAATTAATTTTATCTTCCCAGTCTTTAATCGAACTTTTATCTGGACACCAAAAAGGATTTTCATCAATAAAATTATTATCCCATTTTGATCTATCAATTTTTAAGTCACCTAGTTGAACAAGCGCTCCTTTAATTTCAATTTTAGGTATAATCTTTCTCGCTATAGCTCCGGCAGCAACTCTCATAGCAGTTTCACGGGCGGATTGGCGACCGCCTCCTCTAGGGTCTCTGATTCCGTATTTACTTAAATAAGTATAATCTGCATGACCTGGTCTAAATTTTTCTTTTGTATCATCATAATCACCAGATTTTTGATCTTTATTATAGATTATCATTGAAATAGGAGTACCAGTAGTATATTGGATTTTTTCTTCTGTATATACCCCTGAGAGTATTTCAACTGTATCAGGTTCGTTTCTTGGGCTTGTGTATTGGTTTTGTCCAGGTCTTCTTTTATCCAACCAAAGCTGAATATCTTTTTTCGTTAATTCTATCATTGGAGGTGTACCATCAACTACACATCCTATAGCTTTACCATGGGACTCACCCCATGTAGTAAATTTAAAAATATGACCAAATGAATTATGAGACATAATTAATCCTCTACAACACTTATATCTGGCGCTTCTTCATCTTTCATGCCAATTATATTATAACCTGAGTCTACATGATGTACTTCACCAGTAACTCCTGAAGATAAATCACTTATTAAATAAACAGCAGATCCACCGACTTCATCAATAGAAACATTTCTTTTGAGAGGGGAGTTATACTCATTCCACTTCAAAATATATCTAAAGTCACCAATTCCAGATGCAGCAAGCGTTTTAATTGGTCCTGCCGATATTGCATTTACCCTTATATTTTGTTTTCCTAAATCTTTAGCTAAATACCTAACACTAGTTTCAAGAGCTGATTTTGCAACACCCATAACGTTATAGTGAGGCATAACTTTTTCTGAGCCGTAATATGTTAAAGTAAGAATTGATCCACCATTATTCATAAGCTTTTCGGCCTTTTGGGAAACAGATGTAAAGGAGTAACAAGAAATGTTCATAGTATTGATAAAGTTTTCTTGAGTTGTTTCTACATATCTACCCTTTAATTCATCCTTATCCGAAAAAGCAACTGCGTGAACTAGAAAATCTATTGATTCAAATTTTTCGCCGATTTTTTCAAACATTTCATCAATACTTTTTGTATTAGTAACATCACATTCTACTACTAATGCAGAATTCAATTCCTCTGATAGAGGAAGAACTCTTTTTCTAATTGCCTCACCTTGATAACTAAGAGCTATTTCTGCTCCATGTTCACAGCATGCTTTTGCAATTCCCCAAGCTATGGAGCGATTATTTGCAACACCCATAACAAGTCCGCGTTTTCCTTTAAGTAAATTTGTTTTATTTTCCATATTTAGTCATATTCGTTTGTTTTTATTTGATTATTTTTATAAGTATAAAATAAAGAAATATAGATTAACATTCGATTTGTATAACCTGATTTATGATTTCTTTTAAGGAAAAAATAAATATGAGCTTAATAAAAAATAATATTAAAATTGAAAAAAATCCATTTGATCTATTAGAAAAGTGGTACAAAAAAGCTAAGAAGAAAGAAATAAGCAATCCTAATGCTATGGCTCTATCTACTGTTGGTCCATTTAATAAGCCAAGAACAAGAATGGTTTTAATGAAAGAAATAAAAGAAAATGGTATTATTTTTTATACAAATTCCAATAGCAGAAAAGGTAATCATATAAATGACAATAAAAATGTTTCTATAAATTTTTATTGGAAATCAATAGAGAGACAGGTTCTCATAAGCGGTAAAATAAAAAAAATTAGTTCACAGGAAAGTGACAAATACTTCCTTTCAAGAAATAGAAAATCACAAATTGGTGCTTGGGCATCAAAACAATCACAAAAACTAAAAAGTAAATCTGATTTGAAAACTAAATTTGATGCGATAGATAAGAAATACAAAGGTAAAGAAATCCCAAGACCAAAATACTGGAACGGATATTGTGTTTATCCAGATAGTTTTGAGTTTTGGCTCCAAGGGGAAGGAAGGCTTCATGATAGAGTTGAATATAAAATCAAATCCGGTCAATGGACAACTAAACTTCTATATCCTTAGTTAACTCTGTTGATATGTGATTTCTATAATGAGCTAGTAATAACAATATAGCTCCAATTAAAGTAGAAAATGTTTCAGGATATCCTTCTAAAAAAAGCGCAAAAAAAAGTAATAAAACTCCTGAGCATGATATAATTAGAGTTAATATTTTTCTATCTTTGATGTAATTTTTAGGAAATACAATTAAATAAACCAAAAAGACCAAAGCAAATAAAAAAATATGTATAATTTTTGAATGCTCAATAAAAATTTCTAAAGAATTTAGACTTGTTGCTATTGCTAAAAAAGGTAAAGCGCAATGTATTATACATAAAATTGAGAGCGCTATACCTATTAAATTATTATTATTCATATAGATTTCCTTCAGAAAACTTGTAAACTTTATAGGATTGTATTACTAGGAAAATATTATGGAAATTTTTGCTTTACCTGCTTTTACAGATAATTATATTTGGGCTGTTGTTGAAAAAGACCAATTTGTTGTAGTTGATCCTGGCGATTCATTGGTAGTAAAAGAATTTGCTGAAAAGAATAATCTTCAATTGAATGCTATATTAATTACTCATTGGCACCCTGATCATACTGGAGGTATTATAGAGTTAGTAAAAGATAGATCTATTTCAGTATATGGTCCAAAAGGTGGCCATATTGACGGAATAACAGATGAATTAAAAGAAGGTGATAGTATAAGAATTTTTGATAATGAATTTTTAGTATTTGAAACACCTGGACACACCCTTGATCACATTTCTTTTTTTTCAAACCAAAATAAACCAATATTATTTTGTGGAGATACATTATTTTCAGGGGGATGCGGACGTCTATTTGAAGGAACACCCGATCAAATGTTTCATTCTCTTAATAAATTTTCTTCACTTCCAGGTAATACAAAAGTTTATTGCACACATGAATATACTTTGAGTAATTTAAAATTTGCTCTAGAGGTTGAACCAAAAAATGAAGATTTAATTAATTATTATGATCAAGTTGTAGAAAAGAGGGATAGAAACGAATATACGCTACCTTCTACAATTGAAAAAGAGTTGAATATTAACCCTTTTTTAAGATCATCTATAGAAGAAGTTAGAAAAAGTGCAGAAATATATTCTTCAAAAGTAAATCTCGATGATGTTGGTGTATTAGCTGTTATTCGCTCCTGGAAGGACAATTTTTAATATTTTTTTCATTTGAAAATGCTTAATATCAATTCCAACATCTATTTTTCCTAAGTTTATGTAACCTAATTTAGAATAAAATATAACGGCATTTTCTCTCGCATTTAAAATAATCTTATTTCGATAATTATTTAAGGAATGTATTTCAAGATTATGAACAATTGCATTTCCCACACCTTTTTTTCGAAAGTTTTTATCTACAGCCATGTATCTAATTTGAGATTCTTTTGTATTTACAAAGTGCAATCTACCAACACCAATAATTTTACCTTTAGTAGTAGCCATAACATGATAACTTATTTTTTCTAGATTATCGCGTATAGTACTTCTATGAAGACCTATTGGTTTTCTTAAAATTTTGTATCGGAATAAAAAATATTCTCTCCACTCTCGATAAGAAGAAGGTGATTTTAAATTGAAATTCATCTATTTTTTATAAATCACCTTTGGCTCTCACTTCACTTTGATTTACAGTGAATTTCTCTCCATACCTAGCTTCTAGTTTTTTTTGGTTTTCAAGTATTACTTCAGTAGGATCTAAATTAAGAGCCATGCAAGCGGTAACCCAATACCACATGATATCACCAAGTTCTCGCTTCATGTGAAAAATATTATCTTCATCTGCGGGCTTACCTTGCAAAAACATTTTTTTTACAATTTCTGTAAATTCTCCTGCTTCACTACTTAAACCAAGTGCAGCAGTAAGTATTCTTGGTGCGTCAATATCTGAATCATTTTGTATTTTGTCTATTACTTCTTTTAAGGAGTTAATATCTAAACTAGGTTCGCTTGTAACTTTAGTGACAAAATCACAATAGGTATCAAAGATTTTTTTTGTATCGTTCATGGTGTTACCTCTTTGTTTGATAATATAATAATTATATTTAAAAAGCATTTCATAATTTAATTTGATTAAAGTGGTTTTTTAAGTTTTTATAATTAACACAATTTAATTGAGGAGTAGGATATGTCTAGATTTAAAGATAAATTTGCAATTATTTCTGGCGGAGCATCTGGAATGGGTGCTGCAACAGCAAAAAGGTTTGTTGAGGAAGGTGGATCAGTTGTGACGCTGGATTTAAATGAAGAACTAGGAATTAAGGTTGCTGAAGATATCGGCGATTCTTGCGAGTTTTTTAAGGCAGATGTATCTAAAGCAGAGGACTGGGATAAACTCGAAAAACATCTTGGTGAAAGATTTACCAAAATAACTTCAGTTGTTAATGCTGCAGGAATTAGTGAACCGGCAACAGTAGAAGACGAGACAGTTGAGCATTGGGACAGGGTGCATGCTATAAATGGAACTTCAGTTTTTTTAGGTTGTCAATTTGCTGTTAAAGCAATGAAGGATGGTGAAGGAACGATAGTAAACTTTGCATCTTCTCTAGCTACAAGACCAAAACCATTTGTAATAGCTTATAATTATAGTAAAGCAGGGGTTTTGGTATTAACTAGAACTGTTGCGCTTCATTGTGCTGAAATGGGTTACAAAATAAGATGTAATGCTGTTCAACCTGGAGCTATTAATACTCCTATGATGCAAAGATATGTTCAAGCGGCTGAAAATTCTGAACAACAACTTTCCGAATTTGCTGCGTCTCATCCCATGAATAGAGTTGGTGAACCAGAAGAAGTAGTAAATGCAGTATTATTTTTAGCTTCTAAAGACTCAGCATTTACAACGGGAGATTCAATTTCTGTTGACGGTGGGGTGATTGCTATATAATTGTTAATACATTGAAATTAAACAATTTAGGTTAAAATGACTGAAAAATTAGATGTTTTAGTAGTTGGTGCAGGTATTTCAGGAATTGGCGCTGGATATCACCTACAAAATAAATGCCCTGATGCAAAATTTGTAATTCTTGAAGGAAGAGATAAAATAGGCGGTACATGGGATTTGTTTAAATATCCTGGTATCAGATCTGATTCAGATATGTATACTTTAGGGTTTAATTTTAAGCCTTGGAAAGAGCAAGAGGCTATTGCAGATGCCCCTTCAATTTTAAAATATTTAAATGAGACTGTAGAAGAATTTAATTTAAAAAATAAAATAAGATTCGGAAAATATGTAAAAAAGGCAAATTGGTCTAGTTCAACGAATTCTTGGACAGTTGATGTGGAGGATAAATCTACTGGAGAATTATCCCAAATTTCTTGTAATTTTATATTTATGTGCTCTGGTTATTATAGTTACAAAGAAGGTTACACTCCTCAATTTGATGGAATAGAGAATTTCAATGGAGATGTTATTCATCCACAAAAATGGGATGAAAACTTTGATTATTCTAACAAAAAAATAGTTGTTATTGGAAGTGGAGCTACAGCCGTAACAATTGTTCCAGAAATGGCTAAGAAAGCTGAGCATGTAACTATGCTTCAAAGATCCCCTACATATGTTGTCGCAGCACCAGAAAAAGATAAATTAGCAAATAATTTGAGAAAATATATGCCGCTGAAGTTAGCTTATTTACTTATCAGATGGAGAAATATTTTAAGACAACAGTATTACTTTCGCCTTTGTAAAAAATATCCAAATGGCGTTAAGAACGCTATTATTAGAGAGGCTAAAAAGAGCCTTGGTTCAGATTTTGATGTAAAAACTCATTTTACCCCAAATTATAATCCATGGGATCAGAGAATGTGCCTAGTGCCCGACGGAGATCTTTTTGAGCAAATTAAAAAAGGAAAAGCTTCTGTGGTAACAGATCATATTAAAAATATTACTGAAAACGGAATATTATTAAACTCAGGTAAAGAGTTAAAGGCAGATGTAATTGTTACTGCTACAGGCTTAAATTTGGAAATGTTAAGTAATGTTGATTTTGTAGTTGATAATAACACTATAGATATATCAAAGACGGTTACATATAAAGGTATGATGTATAGTGGAGTACCTAATCTAGCTAGTACATTTGGATATACTAATGCTTCCTGGACGCTTGGGGCTGATTTAACTTCAGAATATGTTTGTAGAATAATTAATCATATGAAAAAAAATCAATATGATGTAGTTTGCCCTCAGTCGAATGATGAAATTGAAACGGATCCTGATTATCTGAACCTCTCTTCAGGGTATATTAAAAGATCATTAGATATATTTCCACAGCAAGGAAAAAAAGCGCCGTGGAGAAATAATCAAAATTTCTTAAAAGATGTTTTCCAAATTAGATACGGTCGTATTGATGATGGAGAAATTTCCTTTTCAAAAAATTCTTAATTTAGTTTTCTGGAGAATAAATCATGCAATCAAAAATATGTGAAATATTAGATATAGAGTTTCCTTTATTAGCGTTTTCTCATTGTCGTGATGTTGTTGTTGCTGTTTCAAAAGCTGGAGGCATGGGTGTTTTCGGAGCAGTTAACCTTCCTCCTGATAGACTTGAGGAAGAATTAAATTGGATAGATGATCATATTGATGGAAAGCCATACGGAATTGATTTAATTGTACCAAATAAATATGAAGGTAAAGGAAAAGAAGTAAATTCAGAAGATATTATTAAAGCAGTTCCACAAGAGCACAAAACTTTTGCAAATTCGATTCTTGAATCTCATGATATTGAAGTTGAAGAAACGGATGAGGTAAGAAAAGGTACAATTCAATTTGGTAGAAATTTATCTGAAGAGGGAGCTGAAAGCACATTAGAAGTTGCTATGAATCATCCAATAAAACTTATTGCTAATGCTTTAGGTGTTCCTCCAAAAATAATGTTAGATCTTGGTAAAAAACACAATATAGCTGTTGCTGCATTAGTTGGCGCAAAAGAACATGCAATTAAACAAGTTGAAGCGGGAGTTGATATATTGGTTGTTGCAGGTGGAGAAGCAGGTGGGCATTGTGGCGATGTTTCAACAATGGTTTTAGTACCCGAAGTTTATAATGCTGTAAAAAAAATCAAAGATGTACCAATTTTAGCTGCAGGAGGAATAACAACAGGTAGCCAAATGGCTGCTGCAATGACTATGGGAGCAGATGGCGCTTGGTGCGGCTCAGTATGGCTAACAACTTCCGAAGCTGAAACTAATCCAGTGGTAAAAGAAAAAATGTTAGCTGCTTCTTCACGTGATACTGTCCGATCAAGAAGTAGAACAGGTAAGTTTTCTAGACAATTAAGATCACCATGGACAGATGCTTGGGAAAATGAAGGACCAGAACCACTTCCAATGCCTCTTCAATCTTTAGTTAGTGAACCAGCTCTTAGAAAGATTGATAAGCTATCTCAAGGAGGTCACGAAGGAGCAAAGCAATTAGCTACTTACTGGGTAGGACAAGGAGTTGGTCTGATGAATCATTCATTATCTGCTGGAACGGTAGTACAAAATTTCAAAGAAGATTTTGCAGAATCCTTAGAAAGATTAAATAATTATTTTGAATAATTAAGAAATTATCTATGAAAAAAACAATGATCACTCTTTCAGTTATAGTTATTTGTATAGTAATTTTTTTTGGTTATCTCGCTATAACAAAACCAAATAAAATGCCATTTATTGGCCATTTTTTTGATAAAACTGTATACGGATCTTTATATTATTTTAATAGACCAGATCAAACTCACATATACTCAACAAAAGATAAAATAGAATTAAAATTATATGTATTTAATCCTGTAGACAAAAAATCTGAATCTAGCGTTTTACTATTTCATGGTGGCGGTTGGTCTTTTGGATCTTCATATTCATTATTTAAAATTTGCAGAGATATTTCAAATAACGGAATAACTTGTATCAGTGCTGATTATAGATTGGCGTTAAAACATAATTCGAATGTTATAGACTCTATGAGTGATGCAAGAGATGCATATAAATGGGTACTAGAAAACTCAGAAAAATTAAAAATTAATAAAAATCATATAATGGTTGGTGGTGGTTCATCGGGAGGACATCTTGCTGCATCTTTAGTAATGGTGCCTTATAATGATAATAAAATTATAGAAAATATAAGAGCGCTTATATTTTTTAATCCAGCACTAAATACAACTTTTTTTGATAGCGGATTTGAGTTACCAAAAAATACTAGTGAAAGAAGAATGAAATTCTGGTTTTTTTTAAAAAAGCTTTTTGAAGGAAGATCAATAGAATTATCACCTTCAAGCTATGTAAGAGAAAACCTTCCCCCTTCAATTATCTTTCATGGCACTAATGATCGGACAATACCTATTTCAATAATAGAGGACTTTACAGATGATATGAAATCTAAAGGTAATGACATTATTCTATCAAAATGGAAAGGTAAGGGGCATCAATTTTACAGATGGGATAAAGAAGTTTATCCAGATGTAATTAAAGAAGTAGTAAAATTTATAAAGGATAATTAAATGCCATTAAGAATATCAATCTCAGGGACAATAATATCTATAATTATAGGTATTTTAATAACATTAGGTGTAAGTCAAAATAGTATAGATTTTTATGGTGTTCCTCTTCTTGCTGTATGTTTTCTTTATTCATACATTATCCATTGGATTTTTTTTATTCATGGATATCTATTTCAAACTGAACATTATTTTGATGCGATAGGAAGCTTTACATTTGTTAGTCTATCATTTTTTCTTATTTTTACTGTTCAAGATTTTTACGCTTTTCTTATTTGTTCTTTAGTTACTATCTGGTCTTTAAGGCTTGGCTCCTTTTTATTTAATCGTGTAAAAAAAACTGGAAGGGATACTCGTTTTACAGAAATGAAAAAGAATTTCTTCTGGTTTTTTCTAACATGGAATTTATCTGCATTATGGGTTTATCTTAGTTATGTAGCTGGAATGGTAGCTGTTACAAGTAAGCATTCAAGTGAATTAACTATTACTGAGTATATATTTTGTTTTTTTGGTTTTTTGGTTTGGTTAGCTGGTTTTATAATTGAAGTAGTAGCAGATAATCAAAAGAAAAAGTTTAAAGAAGATTTAAATAATAAAGATAAATTTATCTCACATGGTTTGTGGGCCTGGTCAAGACACCCTAATTATTTTGGTGAAATACTTCTTTGGATAGGCATTACTATTATTGCTATTCCAATTTTTAAAAATTGGGATTATTTAGCGTTAATTTCACCAATATTTATTTATTATCTTTTAGTAAATGTTAGCGGAATACCAATGCTTGAAAAAGCCGCAGACCAAAAGTGGGGAAATAATGAGGATTATATTTCTTATAAAGATAAAACTAATATTTTATTTCTCAAGAAACCTGATTAAAACTTACTCTGTAACAAGATCATTTTTAAGATATTTACCGGCTAAGTAGTAGTGATATGCGCACCATAACTTTAATGTTGTAAGTATCATTAGGCTATATCTTAATGACTCTTTCCCATAATCGGCTCTTAGAATATCACTAAGTATACCAACGGCTTGAGGTCCAAAACCTAAGCCTATGATATTGATAATAAACAATAAAATAGCAGCAGCAACTGATCGCATTCTTAACTCAACAACCCCTTGAGTTTGACTAAAGGTTGTTGCTTGGTAGAAATTACCAAAGGCGATAGGCACTATTAACCATAAGAATGAAATATTTGCTGTTGGGCTGAGGTAAACCATATAATACAAAGGAGTTGTAATAAACATAGCCAAAGCTACTATCCATAAACACCATCTTACATCTTTTGATCCTAAGTAATCTGATAAATAGCCACCTAAAAAAATACCTAGGCCACCAGGTATACCTAATATTAAACCAAGATACCAACCAACATCACCAGTTTGCATCCCGTATGATCTTTGAAAGAAAGAAGGAAGCCATGTTATTGCTCCGTAACCCACAAAAGCAGCAAGAGAAGCGCCAAAAGCAAGATGTCTAAATGATTTTTTACTTAAGAGATATTTTGCAGTTTCTATTATACTTGGCTGTTCTTTAGTATCCGCTCTTCCTTCAGCCTGACCTCTTTTAGGTTCTTGAACAGTAAAACGAAATATAATTGCTAATAGAATACCAGGAATACCAACAACAAAGAAGGCTATTCTCCAGCCAAAATATTCATTTATCCATCCACCAGCAAATAAGCCAAACATAATTCCAAATGGAATTCCTAGTGAATATATACCTAATGCAGTAGATCTGACATTTGCAGGAAAATAGTCTGATATCATAGAGTGGGCAGGGGGACTGCAACCAGCTTCGCCTATACCAACTCCAATTCTAGCAATTAATAAGTGGAAAAAATTTTGAGCAAGTCCAGAAAGAGCTGTCATAAAACTCCAGACACCAATTGCAAGTGAAATTAGGTTCCTTCTATTTCCATAATCAGCATATTTTGCTATCGGAATACCAAGTGTAGCGTAAAATAACGCAAAAGCGAAACCCGTTAACATTCCTAGGGATGTATCTGATAAATTTAAATCATTTTTAATAGATTCTAAAAGAATCGATAAAATTTGACGATCAATAAAATTAAATGTGTAAACTACAACAAGTATACCTAAAACATAATTCCTTAAGCTGTTTGATGGGTTTTCAGTTAATGATGACATTATTCACTTTGAAAAATTAATAAAAACAGACTATATATTTTTTTCAAAGTATCTAGCAATTTATTTAAAAAAAGGGGGTATTAACACCCCCTTTTGACATTAATTTTTTAAAAGATTTTCTTTTGATGTAAGAGTAATCTTTTTTGGTTTTTTATGATCAGGTATCACTCTTTCAAGTCCAACATATAAAATTCCGTTAGAAAGAGCTGCGCCTTTTACAACCATATCATCTGAAAGTACGAATTTTCTATTGAAATTTCTTGCAGCTAAACCTTGGTGAACCAAGTTATCATTTGAATCATCTGGTCTTTTTCCTGAAATCACAAGGTTTTCACCAACCACTTCGATATCAACATCTTTTTCTTCAAAACCGGCTAGCGCTAGCTCTATACTGTATTTGTTATCCGATAATTTTCTAATATTATAAGGTGGATAGTTAACATTTTGAGCTTGATTTTTAGCCAATAAAGACAATGTATCAAAGGTCCGATCAAAGCCAATAGTAAATGGAGATAAATCTCTCCATATAGTGTCAAAAGTTGTTCTCATTTTATACTCCTTTAAAAAGCAAGTTTAACAAATGAAGACCCTTAAAAGGCGTCTTCAATTATTAGATAGTAATGAGTATATTTATTTCAAGGCTTGAGAGATTTGTCGCTATAGAATTGGCGGTTTTTTAATGTTTTCATCTATAAAAAAATCTACATATTTATGAAAGTATTGGTTGCCTCTTTCGTTCTTCCCAAAAATAACATTCTCTTTTGAGTTGGAATCTAAACCTCTTTGGATTTCTAATCCTAGAGCATAATCTTCATCATTAACTACATCTCTTAAGAAGTTCATAAAATGATCTAGTTCCGCTTTATCTTCATTATTTTTTGGTGTCTCAGGCGCAACATAATGTAAAACCGTCGTATTTTTATCAGGAGTATTACCAGGTAAGATTTGAGCTATTTGACCAATTCCAAGTCCGAGGGAAATTGAAATATTAGGGAATAATGTTCTTACAAAATCTACTCCAGCCCCTTCTTTTTTCCACCATTCATTTTTTGGTAAATCATGTATTTCTTCAATATTTGTTGATGCAAAAGCTATTCTAAGATGAGGTCCAAATGATGAAAAATCCATAATACCTTGTTGTGTCATAGGCAGAATTGTTTCTTTATGAGCAGTTGAAAAATGATAACCTTCTAAATATCCGTCAAAAGCTATTTTCCAATTTGCACCATGAATGATTTTAAAGCCATGATAATGCCAGTCTTGAAGCTTGAAATGCTCTATCTCAGATTTCATGCCCCCAAGAAATTCATCTAAATTTAATTCTAAATTCGGAGTTAATGTCACAAAAATCATTCCGCCAAATTCTTCACAAGGTAAAACCTGGAGTCCATTACAACTTTTATCGAGTTCACCAAATTTATTATTTTCTAGAATACCAATCAGATCACCTTGATTTGAATAAGTCCATCCATGATATGGGCATGTAAATCTATTTTTATTTCCAATTTCTTCACCTGCTAAAGGAGCGCCACGATGTGAGCATACATTTCTAAAAGCATGAACCTTTGACTCTTTGTCTCTAGTTATTAGAACTGGTATCCCAACAACTTCCATGCTTTTGTAGTCACCTTTATTAGGTATTTCAATTGATAATGCCAACATTAGAGGTAATTCTTTAAATATTTTATTTATTTCAGAATTCCATCTTTTTTTGCATGTATAATCTGATGTAGGAATTGAAAGTATATTTTCAGCTTGGTCAGTAGTATTGTTCTCTACATGACCAACAACTCTTTCTGCTATTTGATTATACTCTTCTTTTCTATTCATTTGATAAACCCCTAAACAATAAATAATATATAAACATTATATAATTTTAAATATATAAATTTTATCAAATAAATTGAAAAAATATGCGGCAAAAAGGTAATGGATTTAAATATTAACCTCTGTTAAGAATATATAATTAATTATATTTAAATTAAGACTAAACTGTTAACTAACTGATTATTTAGGAATATTTTGAAAGATGGATCTAGCATTTACAAAAGAAGATGAGAATTTTCGTCAAGAGGTAAAAGATTTTATAGATAAGAACTTTCCTCAAAAATTAAAAGATATTGATAAAAGAACTGATTTAACAAGAGAGGATATGCTCTCTTGGCATAAAGTTTTATATAAAAAAGGTTGGATTGCACCTCAATGGCCAGAAGAATATGGCGGAACAGGTTGGAATATTACTCAGAGATATATTTGGGATCAAGAATGCGCTAATGCAGGCACAACTCCATTAATTCCTTTTGGTTTAACTATGCTTGGTCCGGTTATAATTGGTTTTGGAAATGAAGATCAAAAGGATTGGGTCCTAAAAGGTATTTTATCAGGAAATGATTGGTGGTGTCAGGGTTATTCAGAATCTGGAGCAGGATCTGACCTAGCAAGCTTAAGAACTAAAGCAGAAAAAGTTGGAGATCATTATATTGTTAATGGGCACAAGACATGGACAACATTAGCTCAATTTGCTGATTGGATGTTCTGTTTAGTAAGAACAAAGAATGATGGAAAGCCTCAAGAAGGTATATCATTTCTTTTAATTGATATGAAAACTGAAGGAATTGATGTTAAACCAATTATTACTTTAGATGGCGGGCATGAAGTTAATGAAGTTTTTTTAGAAGATGTTAAAGTTCCAGCAGAAAATCTTGTTGGAGAAGAAAATATGGGATGGACAATTGCAAAATTTTTGTTAGGTAATGAGCGTACAGGAATAGCTGGCGTAGCAAGATCTAAAAAAGCGGTAGAACGCCTCAAAGATATTGCTTCTTCTGAATATATAGATGGTGAAAATTTAATTAATGATTCAGATTTTAATTCAAAAATCGCAGATCTTGAGGTTGATTTAACTGCTCTTGAATATACAGAATTAAGGACTTTAGCAAAAGAAAGTAAAGGTGAAGGACCAGGTGCTGAATCTTCAATACTTAAAATTAAAGGAACCGAGATTCAGCAGAGAATCACAGAATTAACAATGGAAGCAGTGGGTCATTACTCTAACCCATATCTAACTCCTGCTTTTGAGAGACAAGGATCTAATTATTTAACAATTGGTCCTGATTATAGTCATGGTGTTGCACAAAATTATTTTAATACAAGAAAAACTTCCATTTATGGCGGATCAAATGAAATTCAAAAAAATATTATCGCCAAGATGGTGTTAGGGTTATAGGAGGTAACAATGGATTTTTCTTTTAGTGAAGAACAAACTTTATTGAGGAATACAATACAGTCTTTTATTCAAGACAATTATGATTTTGATAAAAGGCAGGCAATAGTTAAGTCTGAAGAAGGAATGAAACAAGAAAATTGGAAACAATTTGCTGAACTTGGTCTGTTAGGTTTACCTTTTTTGGAAGAAGATGGCGGATTAAATTTTGGATCTGTTGAAACAATGATTGTTGCTGAGGAATTTGGAAAAGGTTTAGTTGTAGAGCCATATATACAAACCGTTGTGACATGCGGAGGATTTTTAAGAAGAGCAAGTGCAAGCATAAAAGAAAAATATATTCCTGGGATTATCTCAGGAGAAGATATTTGGGCTTTTGCATATGCTGAACCACAAGGGCGTTATAATTTAAATGATCTGACTACTACAGCTACATTAGATGGTGATCATTATATTATTAATGGTTACAAATCAGTTGTATCTGGTGGCCCATGGGCAAATAAATTTATTGTTTCAGTTAGAACATCAGGTGATCAAAGAGACTCTGATGGAATATCAGTTCTTATTGTTGATAAAAATTCAGAAGGCTTATCAATTAGAGATTATCCA
>CACANC010000017.1 GCA_902533755.1 uncultured PS1 clade bacterium | reverse complement strand
TCCCTTCAATATCTTCAATTAATTTTCTAACTTCGCCGATAGTTTTCTTCGGTATAATAATACTTGGAATATCATCTGCTCCTTCTGGTAAATCTGATTGTATACACGCTAATCTATGTCCATCAGTGGCAACACTTCTTAAAGAATTATTTATTGCATGAAAGAAAATGCCATTAAGATAGTATCGAGTTTCTTCAGTAGAGATAGCAAATTTAGATTTATCAATCATATTGGCAAGCTCTTCAGAATCTATAATAAAATTACAAGGCATTTCGCCAGCAGACATTTCAGGGAAATCTTCTACAGGCAGAGTGGATAGTTCAAAATTTGACTGTCCACATGATAATTCTAATTTATCATTATCTTTAGTTACAATATCTAATGACGATCCTTCGGGTAATTTTCTAACAATATCGTAAAGTGTATGTGCAGATGTAGTAATTTCGCCATCTTCAATAGTATTGGCTTTATCAAGGTTTTCTATAATTTCGAGATCTAAATCAGTAGCTGTAAGAGAAATTCCTTCATTGCTTGCTATAATTTTTACATTTGAAAGAATAGGAATAGTGTTTCTTCTCTCAACAACACTTTGGATATGATTAAGACTCTTAAGAAGAATATCTCTTTCAACTGATATCTTCATAAATTATAACTCCTTAGTTTTACATAAATAAATTATCTACGAATCACTAATAGATTATAGCAGAAAACTAGGAAAAATCACTTAAGAATCAATTTTCAAGAGATCTCCGAAGAACCTCAACCTCTTCATCAATTGCCACATCACCAACTCTTAAATCTTCTATTTTTTTTACAGCATGAATTACTGTTGTATGATCTCTACCGCCAAATTTTCTTCCAATTTCAGGAAGAGACCTAGTGGTTAGGATTTTTGATAAATACATAGCAATTTGTCTCGGTCTTGCAATTGCTCTTGACCTTCTTGCGGATAATAAATCTGATAATCTAAGATTGTAATAATCCGCAACTTTTCTTTGTATATCATCTATTGTCGTTTTTCTTTGAGATGCCCTAATTAAATCTTTCAATACTTCCTTCGCCATATCAGTGCTTAAAGGTCTATTAGCAAATGATGAGTATGCAATGACTCTATTTAATGCCCCTTCTAAAACTCGAATATTAGAGTCAATTCTCTGAGCAAGAAATTCTAAAAGATTATCCGGAATTACTATATCAGGATTCTCTATAAGATGAGATTCTGCTTTAGATTGAAGAACACCAAGACGTAATTCATAATCTGAAGGATGAATGTCAGCAACTAAGCCCCATCCTAATCTAGATCTAATTCTTTCCTCAATACCATCAAGATCTACTGGTGATCTATCAGCAGAAATTATAACCTGATGATTATGGTCAATTAGTGTATTAAAAGTATGGAAAAATTCTTCTTGTGTAGAATCTTTTCCAGCAATGAATTGAATGTCATCAATCATTAAAACATCTACAGATCTGAATTGTTGTTTAAATGCCATCGTATCTTTAAATCTTAAAGCCTTAATAAATTGATACATAAATTTTTCTGCAGAAAGATATAAAACCTTTCTTTCAGGCCAATTTTTATTAATTTCTAAAGCCATGGCATGAAGTAAATGAGTTTTACCAAGACCCACACCCCCATATAAAAATAAGGGATTAAAAGAAACATTCCTTCTTTCTGTAATTCTTCTAGCTGCTGCATATGCAAGTTCATTAGATGGGCCAACCACAAAATTTTCAAAAGACAATCTTTCATCTAAAGGCGCACCAACAGAATTGTGATCTAATAATGATTCAGAGGCTTTCATTGAAACGCCAATTTTATTTTCTTTATCCTTTGAGATATCTTTATTATCTATTAAATCAGTCGAAGCAATATCAATAACAACAGATTTTACTTCTCTCAACTCTTTGGAAAGAATTGATAAAATACGGTCAAGATAATGGCTTTCTATCCAATCTCTCATGAATCTAGTTGGTACTAAAAGAGTTAATTTACTTTGAGAAAAATTTCCAAATTGAATATTTTTAAACCAACTTTTAAATGTAGCTTCGCCTATTTCACCTCTTAATATAGAAAGAGAACGTTCCCATCCCTCTTTTATTTTACTAAGCTGAAAATTATTATCTTCCAAGACAGAATACCCTTCAATACTGAGAAACAACATTGATATGTTGTTTAAGTTTTTTTTTGAAAATCTAAAAAAAAATTACAAAATTACACTAGCCTCGAGTCAAGAATGATGCAACATGAATCAACAAAAAAAATAAAATAATTTTTATTTTTTTTAATTTAGAGTTCTTAATTTAAAGATTTTAATTTTTTGGATAACCTGGATATCTTTCTAGATGCATTTTTTTTATGAACTATGCCTTTTTGTGCAAGTTTCATTAGCTTTGGCTGGACTATATTAAAAGCTAATTGTGCTTCGTTAGTTTCTCCTGAAGCAACAGCTTCTTCAAATCTTCTAATATGAGTTCTTACATTAGTTCTAAGAGATTTATTTCTCTCAGTTCTTTTTGTAATTTTTCTTACCATTTTTTTGGAAGAAGATAAATTAGCCATTTTGAACCTTTTTTTGTATTGCTAGGCTTTATATTTGCTTAATATTAAAGCGTCAAGCTTTCTATTACTCATCTTTAAATTCTGGTTTTCTTTTCTCAACAAAAGCAGCCATTCCTTCAGCTTTGTCTTTCGTTGCAAACATGGAATGAAATAACCTTCTTTCAAAGCGAACGCCTTCAGCTAGTGTTGTTTCATAGGCTCTATTCACCATTTCTTTTGTCATCATTGTTGCCACTAATGACTTATTAGCAACTTCTTTAGCTATTTCAACTACATCATCAACAAAATTATCACTAGATAGAATTCTGCTTACTAAACCAATGCTCTCAGCCTCTTTAGCATCCATCATTCTTCCTGTTAAACACATATCCATTGATTTTGACTTACCAATAAATCGAGTAAGTCTTTGTGTTCCTCCAGCTCCAGGGCTTACACCAAGATTGATTTCTGGTTGACCAAATTTTGCACTTTCAGAGGCCACCATAAAATCACACATCATGGCTAATTCACAACCACCCCCGAGCGCATAACCTGAAACAGCTGCAATAGTTGGTTTCCTGCATCTTGAAATTCTTTCCCAATTTCTAGTAATAAAATCTTCTTTATAAACATCCATATAAGATTTTGGTTGCATTTGCTTTATATCGGCACCAGCTGCAAATGCTTTTTCTGAACCGGTAAGAATTAAACACTTTAAATTAGTATTTTCCTCATATTGATCAACAGTTTTTGACAATTCATCCATCAAATCATCGTTCAAGGCATTAAGAGCTTCTGGTCTATTCAATGTTGCAATAATTATGTCTTCTCTAATTTCAGTTAATACATTTTTTTCTGTCATTAAGTTCCTCTCACATAAATCTCTATTATCAATTAAACAATTGTCTATAATAGTATAGCAGTAAATTTATTTTAAATTTACTTTTTTTGACATGAAGGACAGAAGAATGTTGACCTATTAGATTGAACTATTCTTGTGATTTTTGATGAACAACCTTTTGAAATACACTTCTGGCCATCTCGTCCATAAACATTAAATGTACTTTGAAAATATCCCATCTTACCTTGAGTATCGACATAATCTCTCAAAGAAGAGCCACCTAACAGTATTGATGACTTGATAATTCTTTTAATATTTTTAATTAAATGATTAAGTTCCTTTTTGGGAGTTTTATTTTTATTTACTAATTTTTTTGCAGATAATAACGGAGAAATACCAGACTTAAATAATGCCTCACAAACATAAATATTACCTAATCCTGCAATAATTTTTTGATCCATCAAAACATTTTTTATATTTCTTTCTTTATTATGAAGCAATAAAGATAAATTTTTTGCATTACAGTCTTTTGACAAAGGCTCATAGCCAAGGTTTTTTAAACGATTATGTTCAGAGGTATTGTCGTTATGTAATAATATATAACCAAATCTTCTTGGGTCATTATAAAAAACAACAAATTTTTCAGTTTTTAAAATAAAATGATCATGTTTAATTTTATTATTATTATGAAATAATTTCTTATCAATTACTCTATAGCTGCCTGACATGCCTAAATGAGAAATAATTTTAATATCGTTTGAAAGAGTAAATATTATATATTTTGCTCTTCGTGTTATCGAAAGAATATATTCACCAGTTATTTTTTTTATAAAATTTTTATCATAGGGAAATCGTAATTTCTTATCAGATATCTCAACTTTTAAAATTTTTTGACCTAATAAGTCTCTTTTAAGGCCTTCTTTTGTTGTCTCTACTTCAGGTAACTCAGGCATTATTTTAATCTTTCTATCTAGAACTAATCCTTACAACAAGCTATGTTCGCAAAATAAGGAATTATAGTAATGAATAAAAATGATTTTGGATATGAGCAAGTAGAAAAGGAAGAGCATTATAATAAAGTTCAAGATGTATTTAATAATGTAGCAAACGAATATGATCTTATGAACGACTTTATGTCATTTGGTTTACATAGAAATTGGAAAAAAGAATTTGTAGATTTAATAGAAATTAATGATGAAAAAGAGACAAAGATATTAGACTTAGCAGGTGGGACAGGTGATATAGCTAAAAGAATTCTCAAAAATCACCCCAATATTTCAATAGAAGTTATTGATAAAAACTTTATGATGTTAAAAGAATCTAATACAAAAAATAATATTCTTAAATATAGTAAGGTTAATCTAATTTGTGGTGATGGTGAAAGCATACCACTAAATGATAATTCTATTGATATTGTAACTTTATCTTTCGGGATAAGAAATATGACTGACAGATTAAAGTGTTTAGAGGAGTGTTATAGGGTTTTAAAGCCGGAAGGTATTTTCCTGTGCATGGAATTTTCAATGCCTGAAAACTATACTTTAAGAAATATTTATGATGCTTGGTCATTTTTTGTCATACCTAAATTAGGAAAATTAATAGCTAAATCTGAGGACTCCTACAAATATCTTGTAGAGAGCATAAGAACATTTCCAAAGCCAGAAAAATTTGTTGGTATGCTAGAAAAAGCCAATTTTAAAAGAACTTCAATAAAACAACTTAGTGGTAATATCGTTTGTATCTATAAAAGTAGGAAAATTTAATGTTAGGATTTTATAGAGTTATTAATCTAGTGCCAGCTCTCAGAGCAATTATTTCTGAGGAAAGTTTGATACCAAAAAATAATCAAAACAAGGTTCCTTTTTTATTCAAAACTCTTAAGCTTTTATTATTTGTAAAAAAAAATAAAAATACAGATTTATCAAAAACTTTAAGGAAACTAGGGCCAACTTGGATCAAACTTGGGCAATTCTTATCAACTAGACCAGATATTATTGGTAAAGATCTCTCAGATAAACTCAAAAATTTACAAGATAAAGTTGAACCATTTACGATAGCAAAAGCTATAAAAATACTCCAAAATGAATTTAAGGAGGATTATGAGAGTATTTTTATAGAGTTAATGCCTTCAGAGACTGCAGCTTCAATTGCACAAGTTCATAAAGGAAAAGTAAAATTAAATAATGAAGAATATGATGTGGCAATAAAGATCTTAAGACCAAATATAGAAAGAGAAATAAAAAAGGATTTAAGAAATTTTTTTGTCACAGCTAAGATTATGGAAAGATTTTCTAAAGAGGCAAAAAGGCTAAGATTAATAGAGGTCGTTAAAACTTTAGCGGAGAGTCTTAGTATGGAAATAGATCTAAGATTAGAGGCTGCTGCTCAATCAGAAATAAGAGAAAATGTTGTTAATGACGATTACTTTAATGTTCCAGATGTTTATTGGGATCTAACAAGAAAGAATATATTAATTTCTGACTGGGTAGATGCAATACCAGCTAAAGATTTAAATAAAATTACTCTAGAAGGTTTTAATAAAAAGAAAATAGGAAAAAATATACTTAAAACATTTCTTACCACATCAATACGTGATGGTTTATTTCATGCAGACATGCATCAAGGTAATCTTTTTATTGAAAAAGAAGAAAAAATTATAGCTGTAGATTTTGGCATTGTTGGTCACCTTGATTTTGAAAGCAAACAATACCTAAATAATATTTTACTTGGTTTTATTAATAGAGATTATGACAAAATTGCCAATGTACATTTTGAAGCAGGATATGTACCTGAAAAAGAAGATAAGAAAAAATTTGCACAAGCACTACGATCTATAGGAGAGCCTATTCAAGGAAAAGAAGCTAGTGATATATCTATCGGAAATCTTCTTACACAACTTTTTGAAATTACCAATCAATTTAATATGAAAACACAACCTCAATTACTTTTGCTTCAAAAAACAATGGTTGTTGTTGAGGGTGTAGCAAGAGAATATGATCCAAATTTAAATATATGGACTGAATCGGAACCAATATTGAATGAATTAAATAAAATAGATTATATAAATAAATTTAATTTTTCGACTGATGAAGTTATTAATCGAGCTAAGGATATAATTATAAATCTTCCTCATAATATCGAAGGTGTTAAGAAAAATATAAACCAAATGGGAAAAATAATTGATTATCGGGGAATAAAAATACACCCAGAAAGCTTAAGTAACATAAATAATACCAATAATAACTTATTGTTTTATATTATTATTCTTCTTTTAATAATAATATTAATAATTTCAATTTTTTAATTTTAAAATATCCTACACATTTGAATTTAATGGATTTATATTCCATTTGTTAATTTTGAGAGAATAATGAAAAAGATATTATTAATTATAACTGGTGGCATTGCCTCATATAGAGCTCTTGACTTGATTAGAGAAATTAAAAGATCAGGAGATGATGTGACTTGCGTAATGACAAAAAGTGCTTGTGAGTTTGTTCAACCAATATCCTTTGCAACATTATCAAAAAATAAAGTCTATACAGAACTTTTTGATTTAAATAATGAATCTGAAATTGGCCATATCAATTTATCTAGAGAATCTGATTTGATTGTAATTGTTCCTGCTACAGCAAATACCCTATATAAAATTGCTAATGGTGTTGCAGATGATTTAGCTAGCACTATTATGTTGGCCTCAAATAAACCAACATTAATAGCACCTTCAATGAATGTAAAAATGTGGGAAAATCAAAATACAATTGATAATGTTTTGAAACTCAAAGAACAAGGTATTCACTTTATAGGACCTAATAAGGGTGAAATGGCATGTGGTGAAGTAGGTTATGGCAAAATGGCATCGGTTCAGGAAATCAAAAAGGAAATTGATTATCTTCTTAAACCGGGTCTCTTAACAGGAAAAAGGGCTTTAGTAACATCTGGACCAACAATCGAACAAATCGACCCTGTCAGATTTCTATCAAATAATTCTTCTGGTAAACAAGGGCATGCAATTGCAGATGCATTAAGAAGGCATGGAGCTGATACAAATCTAATCAGCGGACCTGTAAATATCAAAGATCCAGAAAATGTGAAAGTAACAAAAGTAAATTCTGCTGAGGAAATGCTCCATAAATGTAGAGAAAGTCTACCAGTTGATATTGCTGTATTTGCTGCTGCAGTTTCCGATTGGAGATGCTCAAATACTTCTAATGTTAAGATAAAGAAAACACCAAAAAATGATGAGTTAATTCTAAATCTTGAGAAAAATCAGGATATTTTAAAAGAGATAAGCTCATTAAATAAGAATAGACCTGATCTAGTAATTGGCTTTTCTCTTGAAACGGATAATCTTATTGAAACGGCAAAAGAAAAATTAAAGAATAAATCTTGTGATTGGATAATTGCTAATGAACATTATAATGGTAAAGAAAGTGTTTTTGATAGTAATATGAATTCAGTGAAATTAGTTGAAAATGATAATCTTGAAGATTGGGGCTACCTAACAAAAAATGATGTAGCTGAAAAACTATGCATAAAGATTTCGAAATTCTTTAATGAGGCCGCTTAGTGGCAAATGATCATGACCTTGAAAAATATTCACGCCAAATAATTCTCAATGAAATAGGCCCCGAGGGACAGGAAAAAATTAAAAGAGTAAGTGTACTTGTTATTGGCGCAGGTGGGTTAGGGTCTTCAGTTATACAATATTTAAGTGCAGCAGGTGTTGGAAAAATTGGTATTGTGGATGACGACAAAGTTGAGCTTTCAAATCTAAATAGGCAATTAATTTACCGGGAAAATGATTTAGGGGAAAGTAAGGTAGATGCTGCTAAAAATTACATATCAAAATCAAATCCTTCCATAGAAATAGAAACTTATAAAATGCGTATAGATGAAAAAAATTTGCCAGATATAATAGATGATTATGATCTTATTGCAGATTGTTCAGATAATATAAAGACCAGGCTATCCATAAATGATACATGTATTAAATATAAAAAAACTTGGGTTATGGCTGCAGTGGGAGGTTTTTTTGGTCAAATAGCTTCCTTCCAATCAATTAAAAATAATACTTCAAATTCAACATATAGAGATCTCATGAAACACAAAATCTTTGATGAGGCAGGCTGTGATAATATAGGCACTATTGGATCAGTTGTAGGTGCGGTTGGAGGAATACAAGCAACAGAAATAGTAAAACTCATAATTGGAAATAAAGAAAATTTAGTTAACAAAATTCTTATTTTTGATTTCATAACATTTCAGAGCAAGACACTAAAAATTAATTCGATATAAGTAAAATGAATAACGCAATTAAATATAAAAAAATAAATTATTTGCTCTGGTTATTTCTTTTATTATTTAATTTTTCATTTTCATTTTCTGTTTTTTCACAAATAACATCTATTGAATGGTTATCATTAAAGTATGATAAAACCTATCTTCGATCTGGTCCTTCAAAACAAAATAAGGTTTTATGGACTTATAAAAAAAAGGGTTTACCAATTAAGGTTATAAGAAAAAAAGGTGATTGGTATGAGGTAGAGATGCCTGAAAGAATTACAGGATGGATAAGCTCTACACAAATTTCATTTAAGAGAAGAGTACTTGTAATTTCAGATGAATTAATAGACATAAGAAGAAAAGAACAAAAAACCTCAAAGGTTATTGCAAAAGTTGGAAAAAATGTAGTTGGTGAATTGATAGGCTGTCAAAAAACAATTTGCAAAATTGATTATTATAAAATTGAAGGTTTTGTCGAAAAAGAATTTTTGTGGGGAGTTGATTAATTTGTGGAGCCAAATAATTGACTCCACAAATTTATTAAAATTAATATAAATCAGAGTTCATAACTTTATTCCATGCAGAAATAAAATCAGAAACAAATTTATCTTTTGAGTCTTCTTGAGCATAAAGTTCAGCAATAGCTCTTAACTGAGAATTTGAACCAAAAACTAAATCAACTCTTGAAGCGGATGAAACTTTATCACCTGTTGTTCTATCAATAGATTCAAAAGAATTACCAGTACCATTTGTTTGCCAAGAAACCGACATGTCTAGTAACTTTGTCAAATAATCGTTTGTTAGTTCATTTGGATTTTCTGAAAAATTACCATACCCATTGTGAGTTATTCCTAATGATCTTAATCCACCAAGCAATACTGTCATTTCTGGAGCTGTTAATCCAAGAAGTTGAGCTCTATCAAGCATCATTTCTTCTGCTTTAACATCAAGGCCATCCCGATGATAATTTCTGAAACCATCAGAAAGCGGTTCTAAAAAAGCAAAAGAGTCTATGTCTGTTTGATCTTGAGATGAATCACCTCGACCAGGAGTAAAATCTAGAGTCTTACCAGAAGCTTTTTCAATTCCAAGATTCCCACCAAGAATTATAATATCTGCAATTGATGCTCCTGTTTCTGAAGAAATAGTTTCATAAGCTGATAAAACTTTTTCAAGTTGATCTGGTTTATTAACTTCCCAACTTTTTTGAGGTTCAAGTCTTAAACGAGCACCATTTGCTCCGCCTCTGAGATCTGAGCCTCTAAATGTTGAGGCACTTGCCCAAGCAGTTTCAACAAGTTCTTGAATACTTAAACCAGATTCCTCAATTTTACTTTTGACAGATTTTACATCATAATCTTTATTGCCAGCAGGTACAGGATCCTGCCAAATCAATTCTTCGGTAGGAGCTTCTGGTCCAACATAATTTGTTATTGGGCCCATATCTCTGTGTAAAAGCTTGAACCATGCTCTTGCAAATGCATCGGCAAATTCATCGGGATTTTCATGAAATCTTTTAGAAATCTCTTTATAAATCGGATCCTCTCTTAAAGCTATATCAGTAGTAGCCATCATAGTAGGTACTTTTTTTGATGAGTCATGAGCATCCGGAGCCATATCTTCATCTTTCTGGTCTTTTGCAAACCACTGATGTGCGCCCGCAGGACTTTTGCCTAATTCCCAATCATATCCGAAAAGCAAATCAAAATAACCATTATCCCATTTAATAGGATCGGCAGTCCATGCGCCTTCAAGACCGCTTGTTATTGCGTCACCACCAATACCAGAACCGTGTTCATTTTTCCAACCAAATCCCATTGATTCAATTGGAGCGCCTTCGGGCTCTACTCCAACATTTGATTCTAATGATGCACCATGTGCCTTACCAAAGGTATGTCCCCCAGCAATTAAAGCGACAGTTTCTTCATCATTCATCGCCATTCTTCCAAATGTTTCTCTGATATCTTTTGCGCTAGCCAGTGGATCAGGATTTCCATCGGGACCCTGAGGATTAACATAAATCAATCCCATTTGGACAGCAGCAAGTGGGTTATCTAATTCTCTTTCACCTTGATATCTATTATTCGTAAGCCATTCCTTTTCAACACCCCATAGAATGTCTTCTTCTGGACCCCAAATGTCTTCACGACCACCACTGAAACCAAATGTTTTACCGCCCATAGATTCAATAGCAACATTTCCAGATAAGATTAAAAGATCAGCCCAACTAATTTTATTTCCATATTTCTGTTTTATGGGCCATAACAAACGTCTTGCTTTATCTAAGTTTCCATTATCTGGCCAACTGTTTAAAGGTGCAAAACGCATAGATCCAGTTCCTCCTCCACCACGTCCATCTGTGCTTCGGTATGTACCTGCAGCATGCCATGTAAGACGAATAAAAAATGGGCCATAATGACCATAATCTGCAGGCCACCATTCTTGAGAATCAGTCATCAAATCATTCAAATCTTTCTTCAAAGCATCATAGTCAAGTTTTTTAAATTCTTCTCTATAATCAAAATCTTCACCAAGAGGATTTGATTTTCTATCATGTTGATGAAGTATTCCTAAATTTAATTGATCAGGCCACCAATCTTTATTAGCAGTACCAGTTGAACTATTACTGGTCATAGCTCCATGCATAACAGGGCATTTACTTTCATTTTCAGTTGCATTACTCATGTTTTATTCTCCAAAAATTTTTATTAAATTAAACCTTAATTAAAATCTCAACTTTTTTTACATCGTCTTCTTTTATTGACTTGGGTAATGATATATCAATATCCTCAGGTTCAACATCGTAAAGTTTACGATCCTTGGTATCATATACATGAAAATGATCTGATATATTTGTATCAAACCATGAGCGGTCATCATCTATCATTACTTTTGAGATTAGGCCTTTTGCATAAAAATCATTTAAGACATTATATATTGTACCAGCAGAAATTTTAACACCGCTCTCAGAACATTTTTTTTCAACTATGTCTGCAGAAAAGTGCCAATTTTCTTGTCTAAACAATATATCAAAAATTGCAATTCTTTGCTTTGTGGGCCTTAAATTACTTTGTCTTAGAATATTTTTGATTTTTTCATAGGGCATAACTTTTTTTACCTTTTTTACAGTTTAGAGTCAATTTAAAGTAGAAAAAAAATCTTTTTCTTACTAAGCAACAATTAATGTGATAAATGACTGAAGTTAGGAATAAAATGGAACAAAAAAATAACTATAGCTATGAAGATCTTTTAACTTGCGCAAAAGGTGAATTATTTGGACCAGGTAATGCACAATTACCAATGCCACCTATGCTCATGTTTGAAAAAATAACTAATATATCATCAAATGGTGGCGCAAATGATAAGGGTGTTATACAGGCAGAAATGTCTATAAAACCAGATTTATGGTTCTTTGATTGTCATTTTATTAATGATCCTGTCATGCCTGGTTGCTTAGGTTTAGATGCGATGTGGCAATTACTTGGATTCTATCTAGGTTGGCTTGGTGAAAAAGGAAGAGGAAGAGCAATATCAGTTGGAAATGTAAAGTTTTCAGGAATGATATTACCCCAAACAAAAAAATTAGAATATACTATTAACTTGAAAAGGGTTTTAACGAGTAAATTAGTTTTAGGAATTGCTGATGGTTTGTTATCAGCAGATGGTAAAGTAATATATGAAGCAAGCGATCTAAGAGTGGCATTGTTTTCATAACGAAGAGGGATAAAATATGCGACGTGTAGCTGTAACAGGTATGGGAATTGTTTCTTGTATTGGAAATAATACCCAGGAAGTACTCTCAAACCTTAGAGAAGGAAAGTCAGGAATATCTAAATCTGAAGAACATGTGAATCTAGGTTTCAGAAGCCAAATTTATGGTAAACCAGATCTTGATCCTGAAGAATATTTGGATAAAAAAGTGAGAAGATTTATGGGTATGGGGGCTGCATGGAATTATATTTCTATGCAACAAGCGATAGAGGATTCTGGTTTAGAGGAAAAAGATATTATTAATGAGAAGACAGGTATTATAATGGGTTCAGGTGGCCCTTCAACAAAAACGCTTGTTGAATCAGCAGATATAACAAGAGAAAAAGGTCCAAAAAGAGTAGGTCCTTTTGCTGTTCCAAAAGCAATGTCATCAACAAACTCTGCAACTTTAGCTACACCTTTTGGTATAAAAGGTATCAATTATTCTATTTCCTCCGCTTGCGCAACCTCTTCCCATTGTATTGGCAATGCTTATGAACTTATTCAATTTGGAAAACAAGACACAATGTTTGCAGGTGGTGGTGAAGAGCTTAATTGGGCTCTATCAGTTTTATTTGATGCTATGGGAGCAATGTCTTCGAAATATAATGACAAACCTGCTACTTCAAGTAGAGCTTACGATAGAGATAGAGACGGCTTTGTAATTGCTGGTGGGGCAGGAGTTCTAGTTCTTGAAGAAATGGAAAAAGCCAAAGCAAGAGGAGCAAAAATTTATGCTGAAATTGTTGGTTATGGAGCAACATCTGATGGTCATGATATGGTTCAACCTTCTGGAGAGGGGGCTGTCAGATGTATGAAAATGTCAATGGAAAATATTGGTTGTGAAATTGATTATATTAATCCACATGCAACATCAACACCTATTGGAGATGAAAAAGAGGTTGAAGCCATAAGAGAGATATTTGGAAGCAAAATTCCAAATATAAGTGCTACAAAATCTTTAACTGGTCATAGTCTTGGTGCAGCTGGAGTTCAAGAAGCTATCTATTCTATACTAATGATGCAAAATGATTTTATTGCAAAATCTGCTAACATTGAAAATATTGATCCTAAGTTTGAAGACTTACCTATTAATAAAGAGAGAATTGATAATGCAAATATAGGATGTTTATTATCCAACAGTTTTGGGTTTGGCGGAACTAATGCTTCATTAGTCTTTAAGAATCCAAATTTATAAATAATAGAAATTTAATAGTTATGAATGACCAAATAATGAAAGGTAAAAGAGGATTAATAATGGGAGTGGCAAATGACCATTCTTTAGCCTGGGGTATAGCAAAAAAACTTCACCAAAATGGCGCTGATCTCGCTTTCACATATCAGGGAGAAACCTTTAAAAAGAGAGTTGAACCTCTAGCAAATTCAATTAATTGCATAGACAATATAATTGATTGTGATGTTCTAAACGAAAATGAATTAGTCGATGCTTTTGATTTTGTTAAAGATAAATGGGGTAAAATAGATTTTATTGTTCATTCTATTGCGCATTCAGATAAGAATGAGCTTAATGGAAAATATATTAATACATCCCGAGAAAACTTTCTTAGCACTCTTGAAATTTCTTGTTTTTCATTAACTAATATTACTAAAATTTTTGAACCTATAATTAATGATAATGGTTCAATTTTAACATTAACTTATGGTGGCTCTGAAAGAGTAATACCAAATTATAATGTTATGGGTGTTGCTAAAGCTGCGTTAGAGTCATCAGTCCGATATCTTGCGGTGGATTTAGGGGAGAGAGGTATAAGGATAAATGCACTGTCAGCTGGCATGATGAGGACACTTGCTGGTTCAGCGGTTAAAAATGCCAAAAGTATGTTTAAATTTGCTGAAAAACATAAACCATTAAAAGATATACCTCTTAATTTAGATGATATTGGCTCATCTGGTCTTTATTTAATATCTGATCTTTCAAGAGGGGTAACGGGTGAAATACATTATGTAGATCAAGGCTACAATGTTATCGGAATGCCAAAGACTGACGATCTTTAAGAATCTTCTTTTTCAATATCACTATTCTCTTTTTTGTCTTCTTTTTTGTCTTCTTTTTTATTCTCTTTTTTGTCTTCTTTTTTATTCTCTTTTTTATTCTCTTTTTTATTCTCTTTTTTATTCTCGCTAACTGACTCTTCTCCTGTTTCTTGATCAATGTTCTTCATAGATAATTTCACTTTTCCTCGATCAAAACCAACAAATTTAACTTTTACTATATCGCCTTCACTAACGACATCTGTAACTTTATTAACTCTTTCAGTAGACAATTGTGAAATATGAACAAGACCATCCTTCTTTCCAAAAAAATTAACAAAAGCTCCAAAGTCCATAATTTTTACAACTTTTCCTTCATAAATTATTCCAACTTCTGGTTCAGCAACAATTGAATTAATCATTTCTAAGGCTTTTTCTATAGCCTCAGCATTATTTGAAGCAATTTTAACAATACCATCATCATTAATATCTACTTTAGCTCCGCTCTCTTCGACAATTTCTCTTATGACTTTTCCACCTGCACCAATTACTTCTCTGATTTTATCTGTAGGAACATTTATTGTTTCAATTCTTGGAGCATTAGAATTGACAGTATCTCTGGCCTTATCAAGAGCATTAGCCATCTCTTTTAGAATATGAATTCTTCCATTTTTCGCCTGCGATAAAGCAGTTTCCATAATATCTTTTGTGATACCAGTAATTTTAATATCCATTTGCAAAGAAGTGATCCCATCATTTGTTCCAGCAACTTTGAAATCCATATCTCCAAGATGATCTTCATCGCCAAGAATATCAGATAAAACAGCAACTCTATCATCTTCTTTAATTAAGCCCATAGCTATACCAGCCACTGGTTTAGACAGCGGTATTCCTGCATCCATCATAGACAGAGAAGACCCGCAAACAGTAGCCATAGAAGATGATCCATTTGATTCAGTTATTTCAGAAACAAGTCTAATTGTATAAGGGAAGTCATCATATTCCGGCATCACTGCCTGAAGAGCTCTCCATGCTAATTTACCGTGACCTATCTCTCTTCTCCCAGTAAAACCAGTTCTTCCAGTTTCACCAACCGAATAAGGAGGAAAATTATAATGAAGCATAAATCGCTCTTTATAAGTTTCGTCTAAACCATCAACAAATTTTTCATCATCTCCTGTTCCAAGAGTTGTAACTACTAGCGCCTGAGTTTCACCTCTTGTGAAAAGAGCTGAACCATGAGTAAGAGGTAAAACGCTAACATCAGATTGAATAGGTCTAACAGTTTCTAAATCACGACCATCAATTCTTTCTCCAGTATCTAAAATATTGTTTCTAACAATATTTTTTTCGACTGTCTTAAATGCTGATAATATTGTTGATTCGTTATAATCTTCATCCTCATCATCATCCGAAACTAATTCAGATATAAGATTTTTCTTTATTTCTGCAATCTTTTCAGTTCTTTTTTGTTTATCTGCTTCCTTATAGGCTTCTGATAAATCATCTTTGATAGTTGAGCTAACTTTATTCTCAATATCGGATATATCTTTTTTTTCAAAATCTCTTGGTTCTTTCGCAGCTTTCTCAGCTAAACTAATTATAGCATCAATAACTTGAGAAAAATTATCTTGCCCGAAGGTAACAGCTCCAAGCATTTGTTCTTCTGATAATTCCTTAGCCTCAGATTCTACCATTAAAACAGCATCTTTTGTTCCAGCAACAACGAGATCAAGTGCAGAAGTCTCCATTTCTTCCTTTGTAGGGTTCAATATAAAATCACCATCTTTAAAACCTACCCGAGCTGCACCAATTGGTCCCATGAAAGGAACACCTGATAATGTTAGAGCAGCTGAGCATGCTATTAATGAAACAATATCTGGATCGTTTTCATTATCATAGCTTATCACTGTAGCAATAACTTGTGTTTCACACTTAAAACCATCAGCAAATAAAGGTCTTATAGGCCTATCAATTAATCTTGAAACTAATGTTTCTTTTTCTGAAGGCCTTCCTTCTCTCTTAAAAAAACCACCAGGTATTTTTCCTGCTGCATAAGCTTTTTCTTGATAATTTACTGTCAAAGGAAAGAAGTCTAAACCTTTCTTTTCTTCTCTGTCAGCAACAACTGTTGCCAAAACCGATGTTCCGCCATATGTTGCTATAACTGAACCATGTGCTTGTCTAGCAACCCTTCCAGTTTCAATTGTTAATTTTTTCCCACCCCATTCTAAAACTTCATTTTGAATATCAAACATTTTATTACATACTTCCTATATTGATTTTGATAGATTTAAATTTTGTAGACTTAAGAATAAATTATCTTCTTAACCCAAGACGCTTAATAAGATCTTCATATCGAGACTCATTTCTAGACTTTATATAGTCTAAAACTTTTCTTCTTTGATTAACTAGCTTTAATAAGCCTTGTCTTGAATGATTATCTTTTTTGTGATCTTTAAAGTGCTCAGTAAGATTTTTAATTCTTTCTGACAAAACAGCTACTTGAACTTCTGGCGATCCAGTGTCACCTTCAACAGTAGCAAAATCCTTAATAATTTCCTTTTTTCTATCTGCATTAATCGACATCAAATACTCCTTAAATTAAAAATTTCCTCAGAAAAAACTTTCTTAGGTTTGAAAGAATTTTCACCAACAGTGGCAAGTCCTATGGGTCTTTTATCTTTCAATAAGAGAACCTCACTTCCCAGCTTGGAATTTTTATGTAAGCAATCATTAAAAAATGATTGACCTTGTTGAATTCTCTTTGCCTCTTTATTACTTATAAGTAACGCCGGGATGTCGTCCAGCACTTCACTTAAAGGAATAAGAAGGTCTCCTCCAACCATTCCAGCTGGCGCACTATGCACTAATTTTTCAATCGTTTCTAGTGAAAAAGTATTTTCTAATGAAAAAGGTCCTAATTCATACCTTTCAAGACTACTAATTACCCCTAAAACTCCTAATTTCTCACATATATCTCTTACTAATGACCTTATATAGAAACCTTTTCCGACAGTAGTTGAAAATTCAGTTTTATTATTTTTATGGTCTAAAAGGGTAATGTCATATAATTTTACTTTCTTTTCATTAATAGCAAAATCAATACCTTTTCTAGCAAGATTATAAGCTCTTTTACCATCAACCTTAACAGCGGAATATTTTGGTGGTCTTTGAAAAATTTCACCTTCGAAATTACTTAATATTTTTTTAATATTATTTTCTGTTGGGACAAAATTATTTTCTTCAATTATTTCAGCTTCAAGATCATGACTCAAAGTCTTAACGCCCCATAAAATGGTAAATCTATATTTCTTCTTTGATGAAACTAAATAAGGAATTGTCTTGGTAGCATTCCCAAAAGCAATTGGCAAAATTCCTGTTGCTAAAGGATCTAATGTACCTGCATGACCAACTTTATTTAAGGAAAAAATTTTCTTTAATTTTCTAACAACATCAAATGAACTCAAATTCATCGGTTTGTTCACACAGATCCAACCACTAGAAAAAAAATTATTATTTGATTTTATCTTACTACCTGATTGTATCATTTTGTACTTTTTCAGAAGAAAATAATTCGTCTAATCTTTTAACCTCATTAATAGTTTCATCAAAAAAAAATGTTATTTCTGGAGCGTATTTTAATTTAACTTTATCAACGATTTTTTTTCTTATTATCTTTTTGGATATATTAAATTCATTAATCACACTATCAGTTTTATTGACATCAGAAGGAACAACATAAAATTTTGCGTTTCTGAGATCAGGAGATACGTCAACATGAGTAATGGTGATTAAAAGATTATCTAATTTTGGGTTTTTGCTTTCACCTCTTAATAAAATTTCATTAAGCGCTGATTTTAAAAGTTCTTGGACTCTTAATTGCCTTTGGGAAGGTTCTTTTTGACGAATAGAGTGTTTTTTTTTCATTTTTCTAATAAAATTAAATCTTCTTTTTAATTTCTTTGACTTCGTAACATTCAATTTTATCTTTTGGCTTTATATCTTCATTATTATCAAAAGCTAAGCCACATTCCTGACCTGATTGAACTTCTTTAACATCATCCTTAAATCTTTTAAGTTCTGAAATTTTACCTTCGTAAACAACAATACCATCTCTAATTAATCTTGCATGTTCTCCTTTTTTAACAGTCCCATCACTAATTAAACAACCTGCTATATTTCCAGTCTTAGAAATTTTAAATACCTCTAAAACCTCTGCATTTCCTAGAATGTTTTCTTTCAACTCTGGATCAAGTCTTCCCTCTAACATGTTTTTTATGTCATCAAGTAAATCATATATTATGGAATGATAAATTATATTAATTTGAGATTTATCTGCTAAGTCTTTTGCTTGAGTATTTGCCCTCACATTAAAACCGAAGACAATAGAATTAGATGTTTCGGCAAGTGAAATGTCACTCTCAGAAATAGCGCCCACCCCAGTGTGAACAACCCTGCATGATATTTCATCATTACCAATACTAAGAACTCCATCCTTTATTGCCTCAGAAGAACCGTGAACATCAGCCTTTATAATGACCGGTAATTCCTTTTTTGTTTCATCTTTTATTTTTGATAACATTTGTTCAATATTTGATTGAGGAACATTTGGAGTCTCTTTCTTAGTTTGTCTATCTCTATACTCAGTTAT
>CACANC010000016.1 GCA_902533755.1 uncultured PS1 clade bacterium | reverse complement strand
CGATAGTTGGTATTTATCCGAAGATACAAGTGTAAATTATCTTGGTACTGCTATTAAATCTTAATTCTTAGATTTGGGATTTAAAGATGGTAAAGGCTGAACATTAATGCCTTCCTCTATAAGGTCTTTTGCTTCCTCAACTGTTGTTTCGCCATAAATATCTTTTTGTTCTTTTTCTTCATAATGCATCGCTCTAGCTTCATCAGGAAATTTATCACCAACATATTCATAATTTTCCTTAACGTGCTTTTTGATCTTATTCATAACCATTTCAACTTTCTTAACATCACTTTTAGGGGCTTTCTGATTAGATTTAGATGGGATATTCGGAGCCATAATTGATTTGCTAATTTTTTTTGAACCACAAAGAGGACACTCGACTGAAGATTCTTCTAATTGTTTCTCACAAGTATCATAGTCAGAAAACCAAGCTTCAAAATTATGTTCTTGGTCACAAATGAGGGAATATTTAATCATGATAAAAGCTTTTCAAGATCACCACTTCTATCAATTGCATATAAATCATCATAACCACCTACATGCGTATCATTGATAAAAATTTGAGGAACGGAACGCTTTCCATTAGCTTTTTCAATCATTTCCATCATGAGATCTGGATTATCGCCAACATATATTTCTTGATAATCTAAACTTTTACTTTGCAGTAAAGCCTTCGCTTTTTCACAATAAGGGCACATAGGTCCAGTATAAATTATAATATCCATTTCATCCTCTATGCTTATAATATGGTAAATTGGTAATTAAATTCAAGATTTCTTAATAAAAAGAGTTATTTGATGCACAACAGAAAACTTATAAAAATTAGGCAAGAAAAAGAAAATATAAATAATTTCGAAGAAAAAATCTTTTTCAAAGACTATCAGAATGATTTTGTTGAAAGAATTTCACTCATTAATGAAAATTTTGAAAAGTCTCTTGCGTTTGGTTTTCGAGGATCAAAACTAGAGTTTTCAAAAAATGTAAAAAATGTAATTTATGGAAATCTAGGAAAAAGTAATAAAACAAATATTATCTACGATGAAGAGTTAATACCTTTTAAAGAGTCATCATTAGATTTAATTATGAGCTTCTTTAATCTTCATTTTGCAAATGATGTACCGGGGATTCTTTATCAAGCATTAAGAAGTCTAAAACCAAATGGCTTATTTATAGCCTCTATGTTTTGTGAAAATACTCTGCAAGAACTCAATTATTCTTTTATTAAAGCCGAGGAGGAGATTTGCGGAGGAATGAGTCCAAGAGTAAGTCCTTTTGCTAAGTTACAAGCTTTGGCTTCATTAATGCAGGAAATAAATTTTTCTTTACCAGTTGCTGATATTGATCGTCATTCTGTCTATTATAAACATCCCTCAAATTTATTAACGGACTTAAAAAAACTCGGAGAAACAAATTCCCTTCTAAGAATGAGCAAATCAGTCTTAAGAAAAGATGTTTTAAATAGAATGTATGAAATTTATATCGATAATTTTTCCAAAGATGGAAAAATTGTTGCCACTTTTGAAATAGCTTGGCTGACGGGATGGAAATATCATGAAAGTCAGCAAAAACCTCTTAAGAGAGGATCAGGAATGACTAATATGGTTGAGGGCGTGAAAAAATTTGAATAAAAGAATTAGAGCTTACCTTCAATAGCCTTATCAATGAGATCAATAACTTCTTTAACACCATAAAGGATAATAAATGAACCCAATCTTGGTCCTTGCGTTTGTCCAAGTAGAATTTCATATAAGGCAGAAAACCAATCCCTCAAAGAATCAAAATGACTATTCATTCCAATATCATAAATTATAGTTTGAATTTTCTCTGGATCAGTTTCATTTTCCATCCCTAGAAGGTTTTCTTTAAGAGTTTCAAGATATTCAATCTCTTGTTTTTCTGGTTTACGATATTTTTTAGTAGGTAAAACAAAGTCCTTGTAATATTCCAATGCGAAAACAACTAATTGATCAATATATTGACTGGCCTCTTCAGAAATATCGTCAAAATATCCCTTTATAAAACCCCAGATTACTTCTTTGCTGCTGGCTTGAGAGGCGCTAACGAGATTTAAAATCAGTGAAAATGTAACCGGACTTTCAATTATTATTGGATTACCGTCATGAATATGAAAAACCGGATTACTTAATTGATCTTTTACTTCTTGGTTAGGATATTTTTCTGAAAAACTTTGATATTCATCTACAGCTTTAGGAATAACATCAAATGTTAGTTTTTTTGCTCTTCTTGGATTCTGATACATATATAAAATGAGACTTTCTTTTGAAGCAAATTTAAGCCAGTCATCTATTGAAATACCATTACCCTTAGATTTAGATATCTTTTCACCTTTTTCATCAAAAAATAATTCATAATTGAAACCAACTGGAGCAAAACCTCCAATTGCCTTACATATTTTTCCTGAAAGAGTTACAGATTCAATTAAGTCTTTTCCTGCCATCTCATAATCAACATCTAATGCAACCCAACGCATTGCCCAATCAGCTTTCCATTGTAATTTACATTTACCACCTAAGATGGATGTTTCTTTTTCTTCCTGCGTATTTGGATGCTCATATAAAATTGATTTTTCTTTTGTATTATAATCTAAAACTTTTGCGAGGAGTACCTGTCCAGTGTCCGGACAAATAGGTAGAAAAGGTGAATAAGTTTTTTTTCTTTCCTCACCTATCGTTGGTAAAATGATATTTATAATTGCTTCATAATTTTCTAAGATCTTAGATAATGTCTCATCAAAATTACCATTCTTGTAATAATCTGTTGCACTTGCAAATTCATATTCAAAACCAAATTGATCGAGAAATTCTTTTAATAAATTATTATTATGATCAGCAAAACTTGAAAATTTATTATAAGGATCAGGAATATCTGATAATGGCTTTTCTAAATTTTCAGATAATATTTCAGAATTTGGAATATTATCTGGTACTTTTCGTAATGCATCCATGTCATCAGAAAAACATATTAATTTTGTTTCGATGCTTTTATCTAATACCTTAAGAGCATGCCTAACCATTGATGTCCGAGCAACTTCTCCAAAAGTACCTATATGAGGTAAACCTGAAGCTCCATAACCAGTTTCAAACACGGCACTATTGGAACCTGACTTTTCAAGGCGCTTTAAAATTTTTCTTGCCTCTTCGAAAGGCCATGACTTGCTTTCTTGGGCTACAGATATTATTGATTTATTCATGACATTATTAAATCCAAACGATGCTCTTATTTATAGCATGACTCTATCTTCTGCAATAGATGGGGAAATATCAAACAAAGAGATGCAATTTATACAGACTTGTATCAATAATTTACCAATCTTCAAAACCTATAATAGTGAGGACTTAGAAAAAACATTAAGTATGTTTTTTGAATTATTAAGTGGCGATAATGATCCAGAAACAATTATAGAATTAATTGACCAGGCTTTAGATAAAAAAAATAAATATATCGCATATGCTTTATCTGTAGAGATTATGATGGTTGAAGAAAACTTCACTAATGAAAAGTTACGCTTATTAGAGTTACTTGAAAAAAACTTTGAAATTAATGATCTTGAATCAGCATCAATTAAATATACAATCAAGACTAAGTACTCTGATTAAATCAAAAGGGAATGTCATGAACTTGATCTTTTTCAAACCTAGAAATATCGGCTTTTTAATGCGTATGATTAAAGAAAGACTGCTAGAATTGTTTCTAAAAAGAGAAGATTTGGCTTCTGATGTTAGAAACTATGTCTTAAATAATGCAAAAAAGAATGATCCCGATAGTGTGCTAAATACAATGGATGAATTTGCAAAAAGAAAAAGGTTTTTGATGAATGTTGGAGATGTTAAAGGCAAAATTTTAACAGATGAAATTAAAAAGTTAGGATCAAATCTAACTATCTTAGAGCTTGGATGTTTTTGCGGTTATTCAGCCATATTGATGGCCAAGACTCTTGGAGAACAAGGTAAAGTCATTTCCATAGAAATTAGTAAACATTATGCCAAAATCGCAAATGAAATAATCGAATTTTCTGGCCTAAAAAACAAAGTTATTATTATAGAAGGACCATCAGAAAAAATAATCCCAACACTACGATATGAATTCGATCTTGTTTTTATTGATCATTGGAAAGATTTATACAAAAGAGATCTTCAGCTAATAGAAAAAAGAGGTTTATTAAAAAATCAATCAATTGTATTTGCAGATAATGTTGGGAGTCTCATTGAAGCATTAGTAGGTAAAAGGGGTAAATCAACAGATTATCTAGAATATGTAAGAAACCATAAGAATTTTCAGAGTAAAAATATAAAAACAAACCTAGAATATTCTAATGCTGAAGATGCCGTCGAAATATCAACCTATAATATGAGCAATGAGTAAATATTATATCTGCTTGAAGTGCTTGGAGAGTTTTAAGCCTTGTTTCTGATAGTTAGAGCCTATTGACGATCCATAAGACCTTTCAGGTAGTTCTAGAAGCCTTTCATAAATCAATCTTCCAACAATTTGTGAATCCTCAAGGATGAATGGTACTTCCCAACTCCTAATTTCCAAAACAGCTTTAGACCCTTTACCTTCTGATGAATTGTGACCAAAACCTGGATCGAAAAAACCAGCATAATGAACCCTGAATTCACCTACTGATGGTTTAAACGGCACCATTTCAGCAGCATGACTTGGAGGAATAGCAATAGATTCAGATGAAGATAAAATATAAAACTCTCCAGGATCAAGAATAATTCTTTGACCTTCAGTTGCAAAAACAGGATCCCAATATTTTTCCATATCATAGGCATCCTTTTTATCTATATCTATTAAACCAGCATGCCTCTTTGCTTTCCAGCCAACTATGTCTTCTGCAGCCTCTCCTTTTAGGTCAACAGATAATGCTAGGCCCTCAGATATATTAACCTTTCCATCATAAACAATATTGTCTTCTGAGTGTAATCTCTTAAGCTCAGTATCAGAATTTGTTGGTCTTCCTCGCCTAAATCTCATTTGACTTAATCGTGAACCTTTTCTGACTATCACTGGGAAAGTTCGAGGTGAAATCTCAAGCCAAAGATGACCTTTATAACCATTTGGTATTTTGTCAAATTCATGAGTTCCATCACATATTAATCTTGTAAAAACATCTATTCTTCCAGTAGAACTTTTAGGATTTGCAACAGCAATTATTCTTTCTGGAAGGGATAAAGCCTCCATTAATGGAACAAGATATACGCAACCAGTTTCAAGAACGGCACCATCTGTAATATCAATTCTGTGTAGAGCAAAATCTTTTAATTTTCTATTCACAGAACCACCTGATGGTAAAAAACTTGCCCTAATTCTATATGCTGTATCTGCTAATCTTAAATCTAGGCTCGCAGGTTGAATTTGTTCATCATTTATTTCTCCTTGAGACCAAATTTCACCATTCTCAATCATCGAGCGGATCATTTGACCTGGCAGTACTCCAGAAATCTGAGCTTTTTGTCCTGGCGCTCCATCAAAGTCACTAGTTGTCTCTTTTGTATCAGGAAATAAATCTGGTATTTTCTTTTCTGCCATCTTTTAAGCGATCCTAAAAAACTATATTAATTTAGTATATGAGTATAAAACATAATTAAAATAATAATATAATGAATATTGCAACAATTGATATAAGACCCGTTTTATCAGTCTTGGGATTTTTTCTCCTAGGATTGTCTGCCACTATGTTTGTTCCAGCAATAGTTGACTTGATCTATAATAATTCTGGATGGGATAATTTTGTTATCAGCTCAATTATCACTAGTTTTGTTGGATTAATGTTCTTTCTTGTATCAAGAGGAAATAAAAGTGAATTAAATACAAAAAGTGCTTTTCTTCTTGTTACCTTAAGCTGGATTGTTTTATCAATTTTCTCTTCTGTTCCTTTTCTTCTTTCAACGAATGTTACAGGTATAACTAATGCATTTTTTGAGTCTGTATCAGGATTAACAACTACTGGCTCTACAATAATTGATGATATTGAAAGTACTTCAGAAGGTATAATTGTTTGGAGAAGCCTTTTACAGTGGTTAGGCGGTATTGGTATAATTGTCAGTGCTATTTCTATTCTTCCTAGTCTTGGCGTCGGTGGTATGCAGTTGTTTAAATTGGAAAGCTCTGACTCGACAGAAAAACTAATGCCGAGAACAGCAAATTTAGCTACCGAAATAATTTTTTTATATATTTTATTAACATCAATATGTGCGACACTTTATTGGGTCTGCGGTCTATCTTTTTTCGACTCTGCAAATCATGCAATGACAACTATTGCTACAGGTGGCTTCTCATCTAATTCTCAATCAATAGGGGGTTATAATAATTTCTCAATAGAATATGTTTGTATTCTTTTTATGATTCTCTCTAGCCTTCCATTTGTTCTTTATCTCAAAACACTTAGAGGTAAGCCTTTAGCGTTGATTAAAGATGAGCAAGTAACTGGTTTCTTTAAAACTTTATTCTTAGCAATCATTTTAATCGCAGTTTTTTTATTGGTTCAAAATAATTTTGAATTACAGATTCCTCTTAGACAAATTATTTTCAATGTTACATCAATTCTAACTGGCACTGGATACACTTCAACATCATATGATCAATGGGGAACTCCAGCAATTATCGTGTTTCTTGCTATTACATTTATTGGAGGCTGTGCAGGTTCAACTACTTGCGGGTTAAAGGTTTTCAGACTACAGGTCATATTAAAAAATTCTGGACAGGTTATGAATAAATTAATAAGTCCAAATCGTGTGACAAATCATAAATATAATGGTGAAAACTTAACTTTAGAGATCGTTGAGTCTGTTATGACATTTTTATTTATATTCTTCGTAACTTTCGTAATTATTTCATTTCTTCTCTCATTATCTGGTCTGGATATTTTAACATCAGTATCTGCAGCTGCTACATCAATATCAAATGTTGGACCAGGGCTTGGAAATTTAATTGGACCAGCTTACAGCTTTGAAGAGATACCAGAATTTTCAAAGTGGGTTTTATCTTTTGGCATGCTGGCTGGGAGATTAGAATTTTTAACTTTTCTTGTTATTTTTAGTCGTTCTTTTTGGAAATAAAACTTAACTCAAGCACCACCTAATAATGCTTTTTTGTGCGTGAACCCTATTTTCTGCTTCATCCCAAACTACTGAATTGACTCCATCAATAACATCGGCGTCAACTTCCTCTCCTCTATGAGCAGGTAAACAATGAAGAAAAATTGCATCTGAAGATGCCATCGAGATTTTGTTAGCATCTACTCTATACGGTTCAAGAATTTTTCTTTTTTGATCATTATG
The DNA here is from genome assembly GCA_902533755.1 of uncultured PS1 clade bacterium. Taxonomy (GTDB): domain Bacteria; phylum Pseudomonadota; class Alphaproteobacteria; order MED-G09; family MED-G09; genus AG-430-B22. The sequence goes on along the minus strand of CACANC010000016.1, from coordinate 13,591 downwards.
ATCTTCTCCCATAGAGAACCAAGTATCAGTAATTATACAATCACAATCTTTGGCAGCATCATTAGGATCTAGATCAGTAGTTATATTTGGAAAACCACTTACCAAATTATTATCTACTGAATAATCTTTTGGTGAACATATTCTTAATTCAAAACCAATAATTTGTGCGGCATGTATCCAACTTGTTAACATATTATTTGCAGGACCAAACCATACATAACTCTTATTTTCGATATCACCAATCTTCTCTTTAACTGTAATTAAATCAGCTAAAACTTGGCAAGGATGGGATTTATCGGTTAACCCGTTAATTACAGGTATTGATGAATTTTTTGCAAAATTTTCTAAAGTCGAATGCTTATTTGTTCTTAACATTGCAATATCAACATATCTTGAAATGACTTTTGCAGTATCATCAATTGTTTCTCCTCTACCTAATTGCATATCAGACATATTTGCATAAATAGTTTTCCCACCTAATTGATACATTGCTGTTTCAAATGAAAATCTTGTTCTTGTAGAAGGTTTTTCAAAAATTGTTGCTAGTATTTTATCTTTTGCGCATGCATCTTCATCAACAGATGCCATACCATTCTTCGATGACATGTTCTTTTTGTTTATTCCATCTTCAATTAAGAAAATAAGTTCATCCTTATTGAATTGGGTAAGATCAATGAAATCTTTTTTTGTTTCAGTCATTTCTTATTATATTTCTATCTAGGTAAATTTTCTAGTGTGATATTTAGTAAGTTGAAAAACTCCTCAATATCATTTTTCTCAGTATTCAAAGGTGGTAACAATCTAATTATATTGTCAGCAGCTGGTACCAATAATAAACCGTTATTTAGAGCGGTTTCGGCTATCAATGTATTTTCGACTTCACATTTTATACCAAGCATAAAACCTCTTCCTCTGACTGAAGTAATTTTATCCTTATGATTTTCTATAATGTCATTTATTCCCGCCAATAGAAATTCTGATAATGACTTAACATTTGAAAGGATTTTTTCTTCATCAATAATTTCAAGAACTTTAAGCGCTACTGAACAAGCTAGCGGATTACCACCAAAAGTCGACCCATGAGAGCCATGGACCATTCCAGATGATGCATCTGTTGAGGCCAATATAGCTCCTATTGGAAAACCTGCTCCTAAACCTTTTGCAAGAGTGATTATATCTGGTTCAATTCTAGCCCACTCATGCGAGAAAAAATCCCCAGTCCTTCCTAAGCCACATTGAACCTGATCAAGAATCATTAATACGCCATGTTTACTTGTTAGATCTCTAATCATTTGTAAGTCTTCTTTCGGTGTAATCCTTATACCCCCCTCGCCTTGTATTGGCTCAATAAGTACTGCAGCTGTTTTATTAGAGATCTTTTCTTCCAATTGTTTTTGGGATAGCTCTATATTTACGAAACTAGAAGGAAGCGGTCCAAACCCTTCAGTATGCTTGGGATTTGCTCCAGCTGCTAAAGTAGCTAGAGTCCTTCCATGGAATGCATTCTTAAAAGTAATGATTTCTGTTCTATCTTTATCACCTTTTTCAAAATGATATTTCCTTGAGGTTTTAATTGCCCCTTCAACAGCTTCAGCTCCCGAATTACAGAAAAATACTTTATCGGCAAAACTTATATCGCATAATTTTTTAGCTAATTTTTGCTGTTCCGGAATTTGATATAAATTCGAAACATGCCAAACATTATCAATAGCCTCATGCATTACCTTTTTTATTTCTGGATGACCATGACCCAAAACATTAACGGCAATACCTGCTGCAAAATCTAAATACTTTCCACCATCATTATCGTACAACCAAGAACCCTTGCCCTTAGAAAAAGATATTGGGTATCTCTTATATGTATCCATTAGATTTTCGATCATGTGTACCTCAAACTAAAATTTTTAGCTTTCATACTCTTTATTTTCTAAGTCTTCAACCTCCAACCGCTCTTAAGAAGGAAGTGACTTATTATAATCAAGATTAGATTCAATATTGTCAGGAAGATAGCTCCAAAGATCAAATCGCCATCAGCATTACCAACAAAGCCATATCTGAAACCATCAATGACATAGAAAAATGGATTATACTCAATCAAATAAAGGGCAAATTCGGGCATTCTTTTAACTGAATAAAATGTTCCCGATAAAAAAGATAAAGGTACAATTATAAAATTTGTTATTGTCCCTAAATGGTCAAATTTCTCTGCCCATATACCTGTTATTATGCCTATTGATGAAAGCATAAGTGAACCAGAAATTAAGTAGAAGAATATTGCCCATATGTTTTCGAAGTTAAAATTTACAAAAAAGGACATACAAAAAATTGCACCTAAAGCAACTATAACCCCTCTAGTTACTCCCCCTAATGAGATAGCAGTATTTAATTCTATCTCTCCTAAAGGAGGCAAAAGAATATCAACTATATTTCCTTGTATCTTTGAAATTAATAAAGATGAAGAAGTATGAGCGAAGGCTTGTTGAAGAACAGACATCATTATTAAACCTGGAGCTAAAAACTCAATGAATGGTGCACCATTTACATCTGGTCTCAAATCACCCAATGCAATAGTGAATATTGCCATAAAAAGAAGTGAAGTCGCTATTGGAGCTGCAATCGTTTGAAAAAAGATTTTAATAAACCTATAAACTTCTTTTTTGTATAAGGTCCATAACCCATACCAGTTTATACTGCCGGGAACTCTTGGCTCCCTCCAATGATAATTTTCATTTTCATCCATTTTTTAACTTAATCTTTATAATAATAGAATATCAACATCTATATTAGCTGTATTTCCAAAAAAACAACAATTTTTAACGAAAATATAAATCTATATCTTGTGCCAAAGTTATTTTTAGCATACCATATATACTTAAAAAAGGGTGAAAAATGGCTTGGACGGATGATAGAGTAGAAATTCTTAAAAAATTATGGGCAGAAGGTTTAAGTGCTAGTCAAATTGCTAGAGAACTTGGTGATGTTACTAGAAATGCCGTTATTGGTAAGGTTCATAGGTTAGGTTTAGCTGGTAGAGCTAGTCCTACAAAACCAAAAAGTAGGTTAAGGCACAGAGAACATATTGATTATGGAGAGTCTTCGTACCCTGGAAGCTCAAGATCAAGAATTAATGATAATGTTAAACCACTTGTTATGCCTGAGCCAGCAGTGACATCTGATGGTGAACCTATTAATATTTTATCCTTAAATGAAAAAGTATGTAAATGGCCTATTGGCGAACCTGGAGATGATGATTTCAGATTCTGCGGTAACCGTAAAGAAAATGGCTCTCCTTATTGCGCTGAACATACAAGAGTAGCTTATCAGCCACTTGAAAAGAAAAAGAAGAAGAACAAACTTTTAAATAAGAGAATGCCTGCGTCCAAAATTAATAATTTTTAGATAGAAATATATATTAAATTATAGATTAAAAGGTTGTTTCATTCTCAACTTCTGTTTTTTCTAAACCTTCTAAATCTTCTCCGGTAACAACAAAATAAGTTTCCTCAGCCACATTAGTTGCTTGATCACCAACTCTTTCAAGATATCTAGCAATAAATAATAGTGGAACTAAGGCATCTGTTGCATCAGGGTTTGTTTTAATGGAGTTAAGTATGTCCATCAATATTTCAGAATATAATGAGTCTATTTCGCTATCAGATTTCCAAACTTTAACTGAATTTTCACACTCTTTTTTAGAATAATCCTCCATAACAATCCTTAAGTTAGAGTGGACCATTGAACACATATTAACTAAGAGGCTAATTGTTTCAGGTGATTGTGCCTCATTAAGGTCGCCTTTTAATACGCGATTAGATATTCCTTTACACATATCACCACATCTCTCTAAATATAATGAAATTTTAACTGCCGAAAATACTATCCTGAGGTCAATAGCCATAGGTTGTCTCGAAGCAAGTATATTAAAAACCTTATTTTCAACTGATTGACCAAGATCATTAATTATAAGATCATTTTTTATAATTTTTTGTGCCAATTCATGATCGTTATTCTTTAATAAAGTTTCAATATTATTTAAGGCTCCGAGAACTTCACCACCCATGCTTATCACACCATCTGATATCTCTTTTAAGTCATCATCATAAGAACTTACAATATGTTCAGCCATATTCTATCCTAACCATAACGCCCAGTTACATAGGCTTCTGTTTGTTCATTTTCAGGTGATCTAAAAATATTTTCAGTATCACCTACCTCAATTAAATTCCCTAAATGAAAAAAAGCGGTTCTCTGGGAAACTCTTGCAGCTTGCTGCATAGAATGAGTAACAATTACTATTGTATAGTTTGTTTTTAATTCATCAATTAATTCTTCTATCTTAGCTGTTGCAATTGGATCAAGTGCCGAGCAAGGTTCATCCATTAAAATAATCTCAGGATCTACGGCTATTGCCCTAGCAATACATAATCTTTGTTGCTGACCTCCTGATAAGCTAGTTCCAGGTTCGTTTAGACGATCTTTTATTTCATCCCATAAACCAGCCCTAACAAGACTTGCCTCTACTTTATGAGACATTTCATCCTTATCAGCAATTTTCCCGTGCAGTCTTGGTCCATAAGCTACATTGTCAAAAACAGATTTTGGAAATGGATTTGGTTTTTGAAAAACCATTCCTATACGAGACCTTAATTCCACTACATCTATATTTGGATTATAAATATCTTCACCGTTGATTGTTATATTTCCAGAAATTGAGCATGAATCGATTACATCATTCATTCTATTAAGACATCTTAAAAAAGTAGATTTTCCACATCCTGATGGTCCAATTAAAGATGTGACCTCTTTCTCATTGATTCCTAAACTAACATTATATAATGCCTGCTTATCTCCGTAAAAAACATCAACATTTTTACAATCTATTAAAAGGTTATTATCCGAAGAATAATTTCCATTTGGTTTAATATCATTTTCTGTGCCATCTACCATTTTAATTGATACTTTTTCCTTAAAATTACTGCAGCTAAATTTATTATTATTAATAAGAATATCAAAACTAAGGTCGCTGCGCTAGTTTTTGCTACAAAAGCTCTTTCTGGACTATCCGCCCAAAGATATACTTGAACGGGCAAAGCCGTTGCAGGATCAGTAAATGACCCCGGTATATCTACAACAAATGCTACCATTCCTATTAAAAGTAAGGGAGCAGATTCACCGAAAGCTCTTGCTAAACCTATTATTGTACCTGTTAAAATTCCTGGTAAAGCAGCTGGAAGCAGATGCTGAAATACAACCTGCATCTCTGAAGCTCCCACTGCAAGTGCAGCCTCCCTAATTGATGGAGGTACAGATTGAAGAGATGCGCGTGTAGCTATTATTATGACTGGTAAAGTCATAAGAGACAACACACAACCTCCAACTAAAGGAGCTGATCGAGGCATACCAAAAAAATTGATGAATAAGGCAAGTCCTAGTAAGCCAAAAACAATTGAAGGAACTGCCGCGAGATTGTTAATATTTACCTCTATAAAATCAGTAAGTTTATTTTTTGGAGCAAAGCTCTCTAAATAAATTGCAGAAAGGACGCCAATAGGAAAACTAATTATCAAAGTTATTAAAATAGTTAATAAAGATCCAATAACAGCTCCTAGGACTCCTGCAATTTCAGGTTCTCGACTATCACCATTTGTAAATAAGTTTGTTGAAAATCTTTTTTCAACTAGGCCCAATTCTTTGAATCCATTAAGCCAAGTTATTTCTCTATCATTCAACCTTCTCTCACTCTCTGGTAAACTATTATCAATTCCAAACTTATAAAATAAATCAGCATCATCAGAGAAAAGGATAAACTTACTAAAATCTTTTCCAATTAAGGAAGGATCATTCTCAATTGTATCTCTTAGTTCATATGCAGCACCAGATGAAAATAATCTCAAAAACTCTTTTCTGCATTTCCTATCATCACAACCAGAATCTAATAAAGAAATATTATCTCTAATTAAACGACGATAATTTATATTATCTTGAGCAATATTTTCTTTAGATAAATTAATACTTAGATTTAAACCGTAGTTTGTGAATGCTGGAATAGATCGATAAGTCATAGAAGAAATAATGACTACTAACATTATCAAAGCTATCGCTAAAGATGCTTGACCATAAAATCTAAATCTTTTTTCAGCTGATTGTCTTTTTAACATCATACTATTAATATTCTTACTCATATCTTTCTCTATATTTTCTAACTGTAACCATAGCTAAGATATTCAATACCAAAGTTATAAAAAATAAAACTAAACCTAGAGCAAAAGCAGCAAGGGTCTTAGGGCTATCGAACTCTTGATCGCCAACTAATAGAGTAACAATTTGAACTGTAACGGTAGTCACAGCAGAAAGAGGATTTGCAGTTAAATTTGCTGCCAATCCAGCCGCCATAACTACAATCATTGTTTCCCCTATAGCTCTTGATATTGCAAGCAATATTGCTCCAACAATTCCTGGTAAAGCAGCAGGAAATATTACTTTTCTTATAGTTTCAGACTTAGTAGCGCCTAAAGCTAAAGAGCCGTCTCTCAAACTTTCAGGCACTGCGGTCATAACATCATCTGATAATGACGATACATAAGGGATAATCATGATACCCATAACCAAACCAGCAGCTAATGCAGATTCTGTTGAAACTGTAAGGCCGAGACTTTCTCCTGTAGACCTAATAAAAGGACCAACGGATAGTGCAGCAAAAAAACCATATACCACAGTTGGAATTCCAGCCAGTATTTCAAGAATTGGCTTAAAATAATTTCTTACTTTAGGTCTAGCATATTGAGATAAGTAAATAGCTGAGTATAAACCTAAAGGAACAGCTATTAACATAGATATGGCAGTTATTAAAAGAGTTCCTGTAAATATTGGGATGGCTCCAAAACTTCCAGATGACCCAACTTGACCCTCTCTAATAGCTGTTTGTGGAGACCAATGAATTCCAAATAGAAATTCACTAAAACTAACTTGCGAAAAAAATCTAACTGTTTCAAAAATTAAAGATAAAATAATTCCAAAAGTAGTCAAAACAGCAACTATGGAAAAAACAAAGAAAATAAACTTTAATATTTTTTCTACATTTCTTCTAGCATCAAATCTAACATTAAGCTTTTTACCAGCAAGATACGCTAAGAAAGTAGTGATACAGATTATTAAGGTTAAAAATCCAGCTCTATAAAAGAAATAATAATTATATAATGAATTTGCTGAATCGGTCGATAAAATCTCCAAAGATAGGATCGATTGCAAATTATGAATATTATTTCTAAGAATACTTACTGAGAAATCTACTTCCTCCTGCCCTAACAAAATTAATGAATTTGGTAGGTGATTCTGAATAATCACTCCCTTAATAAAGCCATCAATAGAAATGAATACAATAAGAAATATGATACAAGGCAATAAACTAGATAAAATTACAAATAGACCATGATAGTTTGGCATTGATCTTAGGGGCTTACCCTGAATAAGAAGAGATTGTGCGCGATTCCTAAAAAATAGAAATGATAGTAATCCAATTAAAGTAATTACAGTTAAACTTATGATTATATCTATATTAATATCTAACCTCTTAATTCAAAGAGACTTAAAGTTCAAGCTCAACTAGGTTTATAGTATTTATTTTTACTTCTTCATACTCATTTTCAGACAAAGGAATTAAGCCCTTGTCTGCAAGATATCCATCAAACCCCATAGCGCCCTCACTTGTAAATTCTTTCGCAAAATTTAATAATGAAGGTTTAATCCTTATATGATTCTTTTTAATATAAAAGTATAGAGATCTAGAAATTACATAATCTCCAGAAAGTATTTTTTCGAATTCTGGTTCAACTCCATTAACATTGGAACCTTGCAATTTATCAGAGTTCTGTTCAAGAAAACTATACCCAAATATTCCTATAGCATTTGGATTAGCTTCAAGCTTTTGAACAATTAAATTATCATTTTCTCCAGCTTCAATATATGAGCCGTCCTCTCTTATAGTTCTTGCAATTCTTTTAAACTCACCTTTGCCTTCTTTAGAGCTACTCCTTAGGTCTTTTAAAGCAGTAAAAGATTTTGCTCCACTATCCATTGCTAGTTCGACAAAAGCATCTCTTGTGCCTGAAGTCGGTGGTGGCCCAAGAACCTCTATTTTTATATTCGGTAACTCTGCATTAACATCTTTCCAAGTCTTATTTGGATTATCTATTAAAGTTAAATCATTATCATTAACTGGTATTTCTTTTGCTAAGGCAAGATAAATATCTCGGGTTGTCAAATTATACAAAGTACCTTTTTTTGAATTAGCTAGGACAATTCCATCATAACCAACTTTAACTTCTATAATCCTAATCCCATTTTCAGAACATGTATTGTATTCATTCTGCTTTATCCTTCTTGAAGCATTAGTTATATCGGGATATTCAAAACCAATGCCTGAGCAAAAAAGCTTCATACCGCCTCCAGATCCAGTTGATTCAACTATAGGCGTTTTAAATTTGGTTGATCTGCCAAATTCTTCAGCGACAGCTGTTGAAAAAGGAAAAACAGTTGAAGAACCTACGATGCGGATCTGATCATTTGCATAACCCTCTTGTGGTAAAATGAAGGGAGATATTAATAAAGATACAAACAGAACTTTTTTTAAACTTTTTTTCATCCTTATCTCCAGAACTGAACCAAAAACATTATAACTTGTTAAAATAAACCAAAATTAAATTTATATTGCATACCAAACATTATTTCTTCTGTGCTTTTTTCTATATTATCATAATTTTTTTCTACATAATTTACATAAAGCTTAACTGGTTTAGCTATTTTGTAATCAAATCCAATACCCAAAAGCTCTCCTCCAGATCTAATCATATCTGACTCTCCATACATAAACTTCAAAGGTAATTCTTTTATAAAATCTAATTTTAATGAAACAATATAACCATCATCATCATATCTACCTGTGCTATCTTTTGATTCCTGCCATATGAATCCAATCAAAACTGGATTACTAATAGGAATTGATGCAGTAATTCTAGTTGTATTAAAGTAATATCCTTTTTGAGGCACATCTTGATCAAATGCTAATGAAAAATTTGTATCATTAATTATAAATTTACCTGACCAATTTATCGAGAATGAAAAACCCTCATTACTATCTTCCAATATAGTCATTAGATTAACTTTAAATCCTCTTAGCGAGGGTGTTGTCCATTGAACAATTTTTTGACTCCTGTTTTCACCCCATAAAATATTTTTGATGTCTCCGGATGTATCATTAAATAAATCAATTTTAGCTTGAGACTGTTTTACTGGTGTATCATGCATTCCTACAATAAATTTTCCAAAAGCTCCCTTTAATCCTACAAAACTATTTCTTTGCTTAAATGCAGGATCCCAATCAATAGGGTCATTTTGTAATTCATATTGAAAAATAGCTGATAAACCATTATCAAAAATTTCTGATCCTTTAAATCCAATTCTTGATGCATGAGATTTTATTTCTGATTTTGAACTCTGCTTACCTTTATTGATATTAGAAATTGCTATATCTAATCGTCCGTATATTTCCTGATTTGCTTGAATTGATGAGGATATTATCAATAAAAATATAAAAGTAGAGATTAAATATTTATAATTCATTCCCAACATTTCGTACCTCTAACAAAAAATTTGTTATTTTTTTTATGTGAATCACATAACAAGTTTTGTTAGAAAAACAAATACTTTTTTTACTAAAATACAATTTTTGTATAAAATTATTATATGGATTCTCATTTGATATTATGGAGGCATGCGGAAGCGAGCATAGGTATAAAAGATATTAATCGTGATTTAACTGAAAAAGGAAAATTAGATGGAAAAGAAATAGCTGAATTATTGGCAAAAAATTATACTAATATGAGTTTATTTTGTTCAAATGCTATCAGAACAATAAATACATCTAATTATTTGGTTAACATATTACCTAAAATTAAAACTTACTATTTTGATAAATTATACTTAGCTACTTCTGATGAAATGATAAATATTATCTATCAAAATTCAATTAATAAAAAAAATATACTATGTGTTGGTCATAACCCTGGGATTCATCAATTAGCGTTGTCATTAGTCAAAAAAAACTCTATCGATCCTAAATTTGAAAAGATAAATCACAAATATCCCACAGCAGCTCTTGCTGTTATAAAAATTAAAGATGGTAATTGGGAAAACTTATATAGCAAACAAAATGAATTAATAGATTTTATAACGCCCAAAGATTTGAAGTAAAAATATATTTATTCAAATCCTCTTATTGGTAATTCTTTATAATTAAAACCCTTTTCAATTGTTGGCTTAATTGTTGAAAAAAAAGGAGACAAGTCAAAGTCTCTGGGTACAAACAATGAATAATGTCGAATATGGTAGTATTCTTTTTCAATATACTGACTATGTTTAACTCCTCTATAGGAAACTTCTTTTAACTTTTTTTCCTTTTGGATAACTGGCAATATTGGATAACTAATAGATTGGAATGCTTTTGCAATTAATGTGGAGCAAATTACTTTTGAAGGTGTTCCAGATCCGAGAGCAAGCATTCTTCTTCTAAATCGAATTGGAACAGGTGGTTGTGGAAGTAAATATCTCATTAAATCAATAATATTTTTTCTATCATAATCAAGACCAATAGAGTCAATCATGAATTCAATTACCTTTTCTTTTTCAAGATCAGATAAACCAGCTGGTCTACAAATTCTAGTGTTAAATTTTTCATATTTTGATAAAGGAACTGTTATAACTCCATCTTTTAAATCTGATTCAATTAAAATAGCATCCGTACCAAACTTTTGAGAAAATTTATTATTTTTACCTAGATAAAAAGCTGCATGCGACCATGTTGATTGAGTAAGATATTTTATTGCAGAAGAGACCCTCTGATTTCCATCAACCAATAAAATGTCACCGGGTTGCATAACTGACTCAAGATCTCGTAAATTAAATGGACTTCTATTTTCATACTCTTTAATTGGTTTTTGAAGCCATTCTACAATTAGTTTATTTAATTTCTCAAAGATTTGAAACACCAATCACAATAGCGGTAAACCCCATAATACTCATTAAAAGAAATGTACCTTGAGCACCTATTAAACGAGGATAATTAGCTCCAGGACTTCTGCTCATTCCCCATGCGTGTAATACCCTAAAGATAACAAGCAGACCTCCCATTGTATGAACAATATGTGGATGAACACCTGATATCTCTATAAGAAAAAGAAGGAATAAAGAAAGTGGTACATTTTCGATAAAATTAGATTGCACTCTTTGAACTGTATTATCTCTCCATTCTGGTTCTTTATCTCCTCTTAAACGAACATAAAGGACCTGGTTTGCCAATAGAACGGATAGTAAGATTAATATTCCAGCATATAATAAAGTGATCGATGCCATTATAACGCTCCTAAAATAACAAATATAATACCAATGACTGATAAACTAATACCTATCCATGCATATTGATCGAACCAAAAAAGCATGAAGGCTTTTTGTGAGCCTTTTTCAGCAGTTGCAGTTTCTCCAGACTTGAGCTGTCTTGGTAATCCTGAAACCCAAAAAATTTGCAATCCTAACCATAAAAAACCAAGACCTATTGGAATAAACCAAAAATTTTCATCCATGTTTAGACTCCCTTACTCATTTTCATCATGAACCTACTTTTAAAGATATCAGAGGAAGATCAAGAAAAGAAACAAAACCTGGCTCAGCATCACAGACATAAGGTATCGCATTTACCCCATGCATAGCTGTTGAAATAAGAGGATCATCATTCCAGTCATGACTGAAAGAGACTTTCATTTTTGGCACTCCCTCAACTTCTACAGTAACACCTACAGGATCATTCCATTCAGGTGCTGAGTCTTCGCTCGCTCTATAAATTGCTTCTTGAATAATTGTAACATCATTAGAGCAATTTCCTGTCCATTTACGCCTTTGTGCAGCAATTGTACCTTTCGGAATCTTTCCTGCAGCAATTTCAAAATCCTTATCAGCAGTAACCAGTTTTAAATCTTCCTCAACATCTATAACTTCCACACCTATTCCTTCAGCAATAAGGTAAATGGCTTCTTTAAATAAACCAGATAACCACGCCTCATAGCGTTCAGATTCAACTTCATATTCTTCCATAGTCTTACCCATAAGCATCCCATCAATAACGATCTCTTTTGAAGGATAATAAGAAAATTCTGAACTCTCACTTACAATTATTTTTTTAATTTCCTGAGACATCCCAGTCATTGTAAGGGGGACCAACTCAGCAAGCCAGCCAGGGTTATATCCTGTTCCATGCAAGCTTACTCCACCCTCTTTACATGCTTCTTCAATTTCATTTAAATAATCTTCTCCAAATGCCTTAGGAAAAAGAAAACCAACTGTAGTAACTACATTAACTCCACTTTTTAAAATTTTAATAATATTGTTTTTATCAAGATCTGGATCCTCATTAACTCTAAATGAGGCCAGAGGAGTGTAATTAATACAATCGATATCTAAATCTGCATTTAAAAATTCATCTATATTATTTGTAGCTTTTACCCCTAATTCTTCAATGCCAATAATGGTTCCAACATCCATTCCGATTTTGTTTTCATCAGAAACTATTAAACCTGAAAGATTTAAATCTTTTCTATTATTAATACCAATGATTGAAGCTTTACCAACATTGCCACTTGACCATTGAACAACATTATATGTTTCTTTTTTCAAAATTCACTCCCTATACTAATTTTACTTTAGTTCGACAGAACTATTATGTCATGAAATTTGAGACAAAATAAAATAATTATTAGTTAAAAAATATTGAAAATTTTAGAGGAAAACGTCGTCTTTAACGCCAAAGAGAACACCGCGCATCCAAGCATTTGCTGGATCATCAGTAGATCTTTTATTCCATATCATTTTTACTGAAAATTCATCAGATTTAAATGGTAGAGGAACTACATCAAATTCATCTTTGTTATTTACTAGGGCGCTGACATTACTTGATAATGATATAATACAGTCTGTCTCGCGAACTATCTCAATGGCAGATTGATAATAATTCACTGATACCATTTTATTTCGTTTTCTACCCATTTTCGCTAATGTCACATCTACAGGGCTATTACTGATACCATCTATACTAATGAATACATGGTCTGCAGCTAAAAAGTTTTCAAAACTTATCTTATTATTTTTAATTAATGGATGGCCTTTCCTTGCTACGCATCGATAGGTATCACGATAAACTTCAAAACTATCAAAGTATTCATCAAATCTTTGTCCAACGGGTGAATCCATTTCCTGCACCATGTGAGGATCGGCAGCGAGGATAAAATCAATATCATGATTTTTTAATCTTTCTAAAACGCCATTTTGCAAAGCAATATTTGTTATTTTTATTTTTGGTGCTTCTTCTTGAAGTGTTTGAACTACCTTTGCGGCAACTTTAGATGCAGCAACATCAGGCGTACAAAAAACAAATCTTTTTTCAGACTCTGCTGGATTAAAACCTTCACGTGTTAATGTTCCATCAATTAATTCGAGAGCCTTTTTTATAGGACCAACAAATTCTAAGGCTGCAGGTGTTGGTTGCATG
>CACANC010000015.1 GCA_902533755.1 uncultured PS1 clade bacterium | reverse complement strand
CAACTGAGTCAGGAATGGAAATAATATTTGAATATAGTGGTAGACAATTTTCTATTCCTCTTAAGGTTGGAGGTTATTTTCAGGCTATGAATATTTTATGTGCAGCAGGACTAGCAATAGCATCTGGTTCACCATCGGAAAAGGTTTTTGAGCATTTGAAAGATCTTAGACCAATTCCTGGAAGACTTGAGTTCTGCGGATCGAGCAAAACAGAAGCAAAGATTTATGTTGATTATGCCCATACTCCTGATGCATTAACTGCAGTTTTATTTTCTCTTAGAGAACTTACAGAAAATAAGATAATTCTCGTTTTTGGTTGTGGAGGGGGTAGAGATAGATTTAAGAGACCTGTCATGGGAGAAATAGCAGAAAATTTTGCAGATGGTATAATTATTACAGATGATAATCCTAGAAATGAAGATTCTGATAAAATTAGAAAGTCAATATTAGAAACTTGTCCGTCAGCTATAGAAATACCCAATCGAAAAGAGGCTATAATTACGGCAATTAATCAAGGTGAAAAAGGTGATTCAATTTTAATTGCCGGCAAAGGTCATGAAAAGTTTCAAATTATTAGCGATAAAAAAATTCCTTTTTCTGATCAAGAGATAATTAGAGAAGTGATAGGTGACTAAATGACTAAAATATTGTGGAATGGTAAAGAAGTATTAGGTATAATTAATGGGCATGGAAGCTGTAATTGGTTTGCTTCAGGTATTTCAATTGATACTAGAGCATTAAATAAAGGTGATATTTTTTTTGCCTTACCAGGTTTAAATAATGATGGAAATGATTTTATTGAAGATGCTCTTAACAAAGGCGCCTGCGCTGCAATTTCAAATAGACCATCTCTTATTAATTCAAAAAAGGTAATTTTTGTTAATGATGTTTATAAAGCACTTAATAAGTTGGCTAATTATGCTCGTCAAAGAACAAAAGCTAAAATAATAGGAATAACAGGAAGCTCAGGCAAAACAACTTTAAAAGAGATGATATCAAGTTGTTTGGTTGATTATGGAAAAGTTCATAAATCTGAAAGATCATTCAATAATCATATTGGTGTACCTTTATCTCTTGCAAGAATGCCAATAGATGTTGATTACGCTATATTTGAGATCGGAATGAATAATAAAGGTGAAATATTAAAGTTAACAAATCTTATTAAGCCTCATATTGGTATTGTTAATAATGTAGGTGAAGCTCATATAGGTAATTTTAACTCAAAGAAAGATTTAATAGAAGAGAAGCTATCAATTATTGAGGGTATCGCCGATGGAGGAAATTTAATAATTAATGAAAATCTAAAATCAGATTTAGATATAAACATTATTAAAAATAAAAGTTTAAATATCTCAACTTTTGGAATTCTAGAAGATTCTGATGCTTATCTAAAAGAGAATATTGAAATAGATAATGGCAGTGTGCTTAAAGTAAAAATTAAAGATAAAATAATAAATTATACATTGGCAATATCTGGTGAACATATGGCTTTAAACACTTTGCCAGCACTAATGACTTGTAAAATTACAAATAACCCAACTGAAAAATTCATAAAGAAATTATCAAATTTTAAAAATATTGAAGGAAGAGGAAACACATTTAATCTAAAT
The DNA here is from genome assembly GCA_902533755.1 of uncultured PS1 clade bacterium. Lineage (GTDB taxonomy): Bacteria > Pseudomonadota > Alphaproteobacteria > MED-G09 > MED-G09 > AG-430-B22. Next base: position 19,381 of record CACANC010000015.1, on the reverse strand, counting down.
TTCCTTGGCAAGTCATTATTAATAATTAATGAAAGTTTTAATGCAAATCCCAACTCAATGGAAGCTGCCATAATATCTTTTAACAACCTAAACTCTAGGTCTTGTTTAAGAAAAGTTTTATTTATTGGAGACATGATGGAGTTAGGTAAATTTTCTGAAAATCATCATAAGAAAATTGCTCAATTAATTAACAATACATCTATAGATATTGTTTATGCTGTAGGTGAAGAAATTGGATATTTATGGGAAGAAATTGATTTTCAAAAGAAAGGCGCTCTATTTCAAAATGTTGATCAAGTTATTCTTAATTTACATGATCTCTTTAATAATAATGACTTTGTAATGCTTAAAGCATCATCAAAAATTAATTTTTCAAAAGTAATTAAAGAAATAAATACGCAAAAACCTATAAGAAAGATTGCTTAATGATATTATATCTAGTTCAAATATTAAACTTTGATTTTCCAGGAATAAACTTAATTACATATCTCTCATTTAGAGCTGGTTGCGCAATAATAACATCACTTCTAATTGTTTTACTTATTGGACCAAAATTTATAAAGAGTATGCTTATCAAACAAGGTAATGGTCAGCCTATTAGGGAAGATGGCCCAAAAAGTCATTTGCATTCAAAAAAAGGAACACCTTCTATGGGGGGGCTATTAATTCTTTCTAGTTTTTTAATTAGCACGCTAATCTGGGGAGATATTTTTAATAGCTTTATGTGGATAGTTATTTTATCTACAATTTTATTCGGTTTGATTGGTTATATTGACGACAGAAAAAAAATTAAGGATCAAAATCCAAAAGGAATTTCATCAAAAAATAAGTTTTTATTACAAATCTTATCTTCTTTTATTCTAATTTTTTTAATTTCTTTGCAGTCGTCTTCAGAATTAGTTTACAGTATATCAATTCCATTTGTGAATGGAGTTTTTTTCTTAGGATTAATTCTTTATTATTGTTTTACAAGTTTCGTCATTGTTGGAACATCAAACGCAGTTAATTTAACGGATGGACTAGATGGATTAGCTATAGTTCCAATAATGATTGCAATAGCTAGTTTTGGTTTAATTACATATCTATCTGGCAATTTAGTATTTTCGGAATATTTAGGAATAAATTATATACCGCATTCAGGAGAGTTAAGTATTCTATGCTGCGCACTTTTGGGTAGTTGTCTGGGTTTTTTATGGTTTAATGCTCCTCCAGCTATGATTTTTATGGGTGATACGGGCTCATTATCTTTGGGTGCAATTTTAGGCTCTATCGCTGTTATCACTAAACATGAACTAGTTTTAATAGTCATTGGTGGTATTTTCGTTCTTGAAGCAATGTCCGTAATAATTCAAGTTTTCTCTTATAGAGTTTTTGGAAAGAGAGTATTTAAAATGGCTCCGATACATCACCATTTTGAAAAGAAAGGTTGGTCTGAGTCAACAATAGTAATTAGATTTTGGATTATATCTTTTGTATTAGCGATAATTGGATTAGCGACTTTGAAAATAAGGTAAAATGAATAATGTTAGAGAATTATGAAAATATTATTATTTATGGTTTAGGGCAAAGTGGCATTTCTTCATATGAAAAACTTAAGGACCAAAAAAATATTTTTATTTGGGATGATTGTGAGAAAAAAAGAAAAGAATTAGAAAAAAAAGGTTATGAGTTTAATGAACCAAGAAAATGGCCATGGGAAAAGATTGATTTATTAATATCTTCACCAGGCATTGCATTAAATTTTAGTGCTAACTCTTTTATTGTTAAGGAATCTAAAAAAAATAAAATAAAGATTTTTGGCGATATTGAAGTTTTTCACCAAGAGTTAAAAAGTCTCGGAATTAGAAAAAAGATTATTGCTGTAACTGGTACAAATGGTAAATCAACATTTGTATCTGTTTTAAATGAAATACTGCAAAAATCAGGCTTAAAAAGCTGTATAGCGGGAAATATTGGTATACCAGTCTTATCTTTAAATGCAGATGAATTTGATATCATTATTTTAGAGCTTTCATCCTTTCAATTGGAGTTAATTGATGAGTTTAGAGCGGATATATCAGTTTTATTAAATGTTTATGAAGATCATAATGAGCGATATGGTTCCTATGAGGTATACCAAAAAACAAAAACAAAAATTTTTTTAAATCAAAGAAACTCAGATCATGCAGTTTTCAATGATTTTTATTTATCAGAAAAAGTATTAAAGGAAATTAATCCCTCACCAAAGCATATATTATTTAAAGATAATGAATTTAATGATCTGAGTATTAAAATTTCTCAAAACGGAATAATTAAAAAATTTTTACCAGCCCTAATCAAGGTTACGGATATTTTAGATGTTGATCGAAATTTTGTAATCAATAAATTAAAAAAATTTAAGAATCTTAATCATAGAATTTATGAAGTTTGTTCAAAAAATGGTGTGAGTTTTATTAATGATTCTAAAGCAACTAATCCTGCAGCAGCTAACTTTGCCGCAAGTCAGTTTAAAGATATATATTGGATTCTTGGTGGTTTATCAAAAAATAATGATCTAACTAAATTAAATTTATCTAATAAAAATATTAAAAAAATTTTCTTAATTGGATCATCATCTGACCAACTCAGTCAAATAATACCTAAAAAAGTTAAATTTGAAGTATCGCATAATCTGGAAAATGCAACTAAATCTGCCTACAAGGAAGTTTTAAAAAGTCAAAAGGGTTGTATTCTTTTATCTCCCGGTTGTAGTTCGCAAGATCAATTTATTGATTATCAGGAAAGAGGAAATAAATTCACTAAAATTGTGAATAATTTAGTAGTAAAATGTTAAGAATTTCAAGAACAAATACTGGTCCAGTCGGTGAATGGTGGTTCACAGTAGATAGATATATGTTATTTGGTATAATCTTTCTTGGATTAAGTGGTTTATTTTTTTCGTTGGCGGTCAGTCCTGTAGAAGCGGGACATTTAAAAGCTAACCAATATTATTTTTTAATTAAACAATCAGTTTTTTTATTAATTTCTGTCGCCTTAATGATAACGATATCGATATTACCAAAAGAATTCACTCGAAAAATATCTCTAATCCTATTTATATTCAGTTTATTAGGAGTTTTATTAACACTTATTATAGGTTTATCGAGCGGAGGTGCATCAAGATGGATATCAGTTTTTGGAATAATTACGATTCAACCTTCAGAGTTTTTGAAACCATGCTTAATTATTTTATCAGCTTGGTTTTTTGCTAGATCGAAAGAAGAGCAAAACAATAAATACAGTTTAATTCCAGGGTTATTATTTATTTTAGTTGCCACACTTTTAATGCTCCAACCAGATCTCGGGCAAACTATATTGTTATTGATAACAATTTTATGTTTGGTTTTTGTACAGGGTTTTCCTTGGTTAATAATAGCGTCTGCTGGTTCAGTTTCTATGATATCAATAATTTTCTTTTATTTTAACTTCCCCCATTTTGCTTCACGATTAGATTCATGGATAGAGATATGGTTTGGGGGAGGTGCGGCTAATTCAAAACTTACACAAACTCAAGCTGCTATTGATGCTATTGAGAATGGTCAAATTTTTGGAAAGGGCATTGGTGAAAGTTGGGTTAAATACCATCTTCCTGATGCCTATACAGATTTTGTTTTTGCAGCAATCGCTGAAGAAAGTGGTTTAATAGTAACTATATCACTTATGATTTTATATTTAATCTTAATAATGAGAGGATTAATAAGATCTATGAATCAAAATAGTTTTTTCAATCAACTAGCTTCATCTGGATTAATTATTTTGTTTGGTCTTCAAACGCTAATTCATATAGCTGTAAATTTAAGCTTGATACCTGCAAAAGGAATGACTTTACCTTTTATTAGCTATGGTGGCTCTTCATTACTTGCTATGGGCATTACAATGGGAATGTTTTTAGCGTTAACAAAAAAAACAAATGACTATAAGGCGTCAGATAAATTAAAAAATTAACTAATGTTAAATATTTATGAAAAATAAAAAAAATAAACCTTACATAATGATCGCAGCAGGAGGATCAGGTGGTCACTTATTTTCAGCTGATGCCGTTTCTAATGAATTAAGGAAAAGAAACTATAGAATAATCTTGCTGACTGATAAAAGAGTAAAAAGATTCTTAGATAATTTTAAAGCCGATAAAATTATTCTCGTTCCATCAGATACCTTTACAAATAAAGGTTTTATAAAATGGCCACAAGTGGCTTTTAAATTATTATTAGGATTTTTTATTTCCCTTTTTTGGATAATTTTGACTAGACCTATATTATCTATTGGCTTTGGAGGTTATCCGAGTTTATCTCCTTTGCTAGCCTCGAAGTTATTAGGTCGTAAAATAATAATACATGAACAAAATACGGTTTTTGGAAGAGCAAATAATTTTTTATGTTCTTTTGCTGATGGTGTTTCAAACGGATTTAAAAATACAAGAATAAAGGTTCATAAAAATATTAGTAACCATAATTTTTTGGGCAATCCAGTTAGAGAGGAAATAGTTAAATATAAAGACGAAAAAAAGATATTTGATAAAAGAGATATTAATATATTAATATTTGGAGGTAGTCATGGAGCATCATTCCTAACAGAATTAATCACTAGGTCACTGAATTATCTGCCATCAGAAATATTTCAAAACTTGAATATTATTCAACAATGTAGAAAAGAAGATATTAATTTCCTAACAGATTATTTTTCAAAAAATAATATAAGACATAATGTTAGTGAATTTTTTTACGATCTACCAAAGTTAATAATCCAATCAGATATTGTTATTTCTAGAGCTGGAGCATCAACTTTAAGTGAGATGGCTATATGTGGAAAGCCATGTATTTTTATTCCTTTACCAAATACACTTGATGGAGATCAAGAACATAATGCAAGAAATTTTGAGTTAGCAAATGCAGCAATTGTATGTGACCAAAACAATCTTAATCCCCAATCTTTATCTAAAAAAATCCTAGAATTAATTAGTGACTCCAATAAGCGTGAAAAACTTTCTAAAAATATTAAATCATTTGGGATGCCTAATGCATCGTCAAATATTGCCGATTTTGCTGAAGAGGTTATAGGTTAAAAATGGAGCATCTTAATAAAAAAGGAAGAATTTTTTTAGTTGGTATAGGCGGCATAGGAATGAGTGGTATCGCTGAAATACTTCACAATTTAGGGTATGAAGTAACAGGCTCAGATCAAAAGGAAGGATCAAATGTTATTAGATTAAAAAAATTAGGTATAAAAATTAAAATTGGGCATAATGCTAGTAATATTAAAGGCTCATCATTAATCGTTTATTCTTCTGCAATAAAAAAACATAATGTTGAAATAAAAGAGGCCCTAAAGAATAAAATTCCATTAATAAGTAGAGCAGAAATGCTTGCGGAATTAATGAGAATGAAAAAAACAATCACAGTAGCTGGAAGCCACGGTAAAACTACTACAATATCAATTATTTCTGAAATATTTGTAAAATCTGAATTAGATCCTACCGTTATAAATGGAGGAATAATAAATTCTCTTGGATCTAACACTAGGCTAGGTTTTGGCGATTGGATGATAGTTGAAACAGATGAGTCTGATGGAAGTTTTATTAAATTACCATCTTTTAGCGGGTTAATAACTTCAATTGATGATGAACATATAGATTTCTACAATAACATGAGGAGTCTTGAAAATGCATTTGAACAATATATTAACAACATATCTGTTTTTGGGTTTTCGGTTATTTGCTCTGATGATAACAAATTATATAAAATAGCAACCCAACAAAGGAGATCAGATCATTTCTTTTATGGAACAAATGCAAGAGCCAATTATAAGGCAAAAAATATTAGAATTAATAAGCAAGGACAAACTTTTGATATTGAAATTAAAAATATAAATGAAAAGAGAAAAATCTATAAAAATATTCAATTCCCAATGCACGGAAGACATAATTTACTAAATGCTCTAGGTGCAATTGCAATATCTCATAGAATTGGAATAAGTTTCAAATTTGTTCGCCAAGCATTGAGAGGTTTTGAAGGTGTGAAAAGAAGAATGACATTAATAAAAACATTAGATAATAGAAAATATTTTGATGACTATGCTCATCACCCAACAGAAATTAGAGCTTCATTAAAAGCATTAAGAGATTTATCTAAAAGAAGAATAATTACTGTTGTGCAACCACATCGCTTTTCTAGAATAAAGCAAACATTTGATAAATTTTCTAAAAGTTTCAAAAATTCTGATTTTGTTATTATTCTTCCGGTTTATTCGGCTGGAGAAAAAAAAATAAAAAATATTAACGCTAGTTGTTTGGCTAAAAGTATTCAAAAAAACTCTAAAACCAAAACTCTAGCATTTAATGATTTTAAAAAAGTTGAAGATTTTTTAAATCATGAAGTCAAAAAAGGAGAAACAGTAATATTTATGGGCGCAGGAGATATTTCTAATTTAGCCAATAATTATGTAAATACTTTAGGTAAATAACATGTCTGAATTTCATAATTTAATTAATAATAATTTGTTTCAGGGAAGAATTTTCTTTGATAAGTCCCTTGAAAATTTAACATGGTTAAAAGTTGGTGGACGAGCTTCTTGTTTGTATATACCTAAAAATAAAAAAGATTTAGCAGTTTTTTTAAAGCAAATTAATAACAAAGTTAAAATTAATGTTTTTGGAAGGCTATCAAATGTTTTGATAAGAGATGGCGGTATTTCAGGAGTTACTATTCTTATACCTCCAAGTTTTTCTGAAATCGAAATTCATAAAAATAATAAAATTACACTTAGCTCAGGGATGCTTGATAAAAATGTTTCGAACTTAGCTTTTGATAATAATTTGGGGGGTTTTGAATTTCTATCCGGTATTCCTGGTAATATAGGAGGCGCAATAGCAATGAACGCTGGTTGCTATGGTTCAGAAATAAAAGATATTGTTGAAGATGTCTTAATTTTAGAGAGAGATGGCGAATTAAAATCATACAATAATGAAGAAATGAAGTTTTCATATAGAAAATCTGTTATTAAAAAAGATCAAATTATAATTGAAGCTACTTTTCAAGGCAGGCATGAGAATAAATTAAATATTAAAGAGAAAATCGATGCAGTTATTAGCTCGAAGGAGGGCTCACAGCCTTCTAAGGTAGCGACAGGTGGAAGTACATTTAAAAATCCAAAAGAAGTAAAGGCTTGGGAATTAATTAATTCTTCTGGTTTGAGTGGCTATAAAATTGGTGGAGCAATGATTTCACCAATTCATAACAATTTTTTTATTAATACAGGCAATGCATCAGCAAAAGATTTTGAAAAGCTTGGTGAATTTGTAATTCACGAGGTTGAAAAACATCACGGTATAAGGCTTGAATGGGAAATTCATCTAATAGGAGATAGTATTAATGAAATTTAATGGTAAGATTGCAGTTTTAAAGGGCGGTTACTCAGATGAAAGAGCAATCAGTTTAAAAACAAGTGAAAATGTTGAACAGGCCCTTAAAGAATTGGGTTTCAAGTATACTCCGATAGACTGTAAAAACAATTTTGTTGAAAAATTAATTAGTTCTAATTTTGACTTATGCTTTAATGCGCTCCATGGTGAATTTGGTGAGGATGGTCAAATACAGGCGCTTCTTGAAGAAATTGGCATAAAATATACTCACTCAGGTATTTCATCATCAATTCTTGCAATGAATAAGGTATTTTCTAAAGAAATTTTTATAAGAAATAATGTTCCTACTCCTAAATATAAAATGTTAGATAAAGAAGACATTAATGAAAATGATATTTTAATCCCCTCTGTAATTAAACCAATAAATAATGGCTCAAGTGTTGGTGTATACATAATTTTAAGTGAATCAGATAAAACTAGTTTCTTAGATGATTTAAAAAATTGGAAATATGGTAAATATATAATGGTTGAAAAATATATTAAAGGCAGAGAGCTAACATGTGGAATTATAGGTAACAAACCTACTGAAGTTATGGAAATTAAAGCCAAAAATATTTTTTATGATTATGAAACTAAATATACGCAAGGTATGTCAGAATATGTTTTAGCCAATGATATCCGTCGCAAAACTTATACTAAAATCCAAGACTTAACTATGCTTTGCCATAACTTGCTTGGTTGTAAGGGCGTTACAAGAACAGATTTTCGTTTAGAAGAAGGTGAAATTCTTAGCCCTTATGTTTTAGAGTTAAATACAAATCCTGGTTTAACCAAAACATCATTAATTCCGAAATTAGCTGCCTTTCAAGATATTTCTTATAATAATTTAATTAAAATAATCATTGAGGATGCAATATGTTAAAATTGAAAAGAAAAACATATTTTTTCTTTGTTATATTTTTGAGCATAATTACTTTTTTAATTTATTTAATCTTGTATGAAAATAATCCTGTAAATAATTATTATAACAATTTTTCAAATTCATTTTTTAAACTTGAAAAATTAAAACTTGATGGAAGGGTGAGATCAAATAAGACGAAAATCTTATCTTCTTTATCTCTTGAACTTAACTCACCTATTCTTAATATTAATTTAGAAAAAATAAAAAAAAATATTTTGTTAGTCCCTTGGATAAAAAATGCAAAAGTAAGTAGAAAACTCCCAAATGAAATTCATATTTTTATTGAAGAGTATGAACCTGCTGCTATTTGGGAAAATAAAAATGAAATTCTAATCCTTGATAAAGATGGATATCATATTGAAAAAATACAAAAAAAAGATGCATATGATGATTTATTTTTTATTTATGGTAATGAGGCGGATTTAAATCTCAGTAATTTTTTAAATGCTTTGGATGATTATCCTTCATTAAGAAGTAGGATTGATTATGCAACTTTTATTGGAAAAAGAAGATGGGATTTATATTTTAAAGAAGGTGTCTTAATTAAGTTGCCCATGGGGGATGTAAATGATGCCTTACTTGAGCTCGATCAACATTTAAAAGACTACAACTTAATAGAAAAGGGTCACAAGAAAATTGATTTAAGAATAAAAGGTGAAATATCTACAGACAGAATTTTCAAAAGAAGCTAATGAAAAAAAATAGCAATCAAATAGATCTATTTTCAGCAGATAATAAGTCAAATCAATCAAAAAATATTTTGACAGCCATAGATATTGGATCAGATAAGATTGTTTGTTTTATTGCTAAAATTGATGAAATAACGAGAGAAAAGAGAGCATTAAGGGTTGTTGGGTCTGGATATTGCCAATCAAAAGGCATAAGGAACGGTAAAGTTATTGACCAAAAGGAGGCAGAAAAATCGATAAGGCTAGCCCTGGATAAAGCTGAAAAAGATGCAAATATTGAGATTGATAATGTTTATGTTTGTATTTCAGGTGATTTCCTAAAAAGTCATGTTTTAAAAGGTTCAATAAACATTCCGGAAAGAACGATTAAGCAAGAACATGTTGCTGAAGTTATTTCTATGACTAATAATAAATATACTCCAACTAACCAGAAAATAATTCATATTGTTCCTTCGAACTTTTTCGTAGATGGAACCAGAAATGTTACAGACCCGTCAGGTTTAGTAGCAGATAAACTTGGTGTAGAATTAAACTATATTACATCTGAAGCCAATCCTCTTATTAACATAGAAAATATTATTAAAAAGATGCATTTAAAAATAGAAGGCTTTATTGCAAAGCCATATGCATCAGGTTTAGCCTGTTTACAGGAACATGAGCTAGATTTTGGTTCAGTTTGTATTGATATTGGTTGTGGCACCACATCAATATCGATATTTTTTGAGGGAACAATAGTCTATGCCAAAACTATAAATCTAGGAGGGTGGTACATAACTAACGATGTTGCTTTAGGATTACATACATCTTTTGAACATGCTGAGGGAATTAAAAATTTATATGGGAATACAATTATGGGCGCTAATGACTCTGAACAATATTATGAAATCCCAAATGATAGTGAAAACACTATAAGGAGTAAATTTAAACTAAGTAATTTAGTCTCTATAATTAAATATAGATATGAAGAAATACTAGAGAAAGCCGATGAAGTAATTGAAAAATCTGGTTATTCTGAATATGCAAAAAGAAACATTATATTAACGGGTGGTACAGCAGGATTGCCAGGAAGTATTGAATTAGCTCAAAGAGTTTTTGATACAAATGTTAGGATAGGTTTACCTTCTAAAATTGGCGGTTTGTCAGGCGAAATTGGTAGTTCTTCATTTTCATCATGCTCAGGCGTATTAATACATTGTTTAAAAAAATCAAAAAAGAATCATGAAACAATTTCAATAAAGAGCGCTGAAAAGATTGGTAATTTCTTTAAAAATCTTATGGGCCAGGATTTTTAAACTCTCCAATTTCTTGTTAAAAACTTAGAATCAGTAGAAAAATTAATTAATTTGCTAAGGAGGCTGCTTTGTCAATTGAATTATCTGCGCCTGAGGTTGAAAAATTAAAGCCCCGTCTTGCCCTTCTAGGCATTGGCGGTGGAGGCGGTAATGCTCTAAGAACCATGATTGATAGTGGTTTAAAGGGAGTAGATCTGTATGCCGTTAATACGGATGCTCAAGCATTAGAGGAACATGATCAGACTACAAGGATCCAAATAGGAGCAAATATTACAAAGGGTTTAGGTGCAGGAGCTGACCCCAAAATAGGAAAAAAAGCCGCGCAAGAGTCTATCGAGGAATTAAAAAGTTACCTTAAAGGAATAAATATGCTTTTTATTACTGCTTGCATGGGTGGAGGGACAGGTACAGGAGCTGCTCCAGTAGTAGCAAAACTTGCAAAAGAGATGGGTATACTGACTGTTGGAGTTGTAACAACGCCATGGAAGTATGATGGAACAAAAAGAATGAAGATGGCCAAAGAGGGAATTGATGAACTTTCAAAATGCCTTGACACTCTTATAGTTGTTCCAAATGAGAATGTTTTTAGGGTAGCTAATATTGAAACTTCTTTTGATGAATGTAATGAGATAATTAATAGAACTTTATATGATGGTGTTTCAGCAATTAGTTCACTAATAACTAAGAGAGGAAGAATTAATATAGATTTTGCAGATGTTAAGACAATCATGGCATTTATTGGAAAAGCAATGTTTGGCGTTGGTCAGGCTTCAGGTGATGATAGAGCAGTTATTGCCGCTAAAACATCTATATCAAATCCAATGCTAGACGGTATCAATTTAAGGGATGCTAAAGGATTACTCATATCAATTACTGCAAATACTGAAATTACACCTGTAGAAATTGATGCAGCAACGAATGTTATTCAGAATGAAGTAAATAACCCGGATGATTGCGAAATTATAACAGGTGTTTTTATGGATGAAGAGCTTGGTGATGAACTAATTGTAGCTACTGTTGCTACCGGAATGAATGACCAAGTTGAAGATAAAGTTATTGAAATTGAAACTTCAAACAATGATCAACCTGAGGAGTTTGATGAAGATGTTCAGTCTGTGGATCTTGAAGTAAGAAAAGTTAATCAAGATCTTCCAGTAAATACAGATGACTATCCTGATTTAATGGAAGATAAATATGATGAGCAAAAAATAGATAATATCGAAGAATCAGAGAATGAAGAAGAAGTGCAAGTTATAGAAGATCTACCTGAACCTGAAGACTGGGAAAATGATGATGTTCCTCTATTTAAGAGTGATAGACTTGATAACAACGAAGAAGATAAAGATTTTGACTCACAAATGGAAATTCCTGCTTTTTTAAGAAAAAATAAACAATAAAATTAACTGAAGTACTTTCTGAAATGAAAACTGTTGAAATAAGTCGAGTTGCAGATATACCTTCTGAAATAATTTGGGATGAAATGAAACATTTCGATCGCGTTCTCAGGTGGGTTCCGGGCGGAAGTGAAAGTACAATTTCTGTGAAAGGTAATGGTGTTGGGGCAATTAGAGATATTAACTTAATTACACAAGGATATGTTCAGCATGAATTAATTGCATATAGTGATACAGATTTATCATTTTCATATAAGCTTACAGATGGAAAACCAGTTGGCATGCAAGATTATGTGGTTGTCGCAAAAATTATACCTATCAATAGCAACAAATCTGAAATTAGATGGTCAGGTAAAGTAGAGTCAGACAAAAGACTTAATGAAGATGATGTAGCAGAAGCTTTAAGTGTTGCTTTAAATAATATGATTACAGGATTAATAGCTTTAATAGAAAACCAAAAACCTGTTTTTGTTCATCAACCACTTGAAGATTGGCAGAAAACTAATAAATAAATTTAAATTAATGTTGATATATAAAGTTACAAAAAGACACAAAGTTTGATTTGGATTCTTTAATTATCACTGATAACTAGAGTATTAATCTAATTGTGGAAATAAAATGGCTTGTAATTTTCTAACAGCGTCCGGTTTTTACCCATGGCAAACGACAATAAAAAATACAATATCAACATCTGGTATTGGTCTTCATAAAGGTGATTTAATAGAGATTACCTTAAAGCCCTCAAATGCTAATTCAGGAATTAGATTTATCAGAACAGACATAGAAGGAGATATTGCTAAGAGAACAATTTTAGCTAGCTATCAGAATGTTTCTGATACAAATATGTGTACTACGATTAAAAATGAAAACGATTGTAAAATATCCACAATTGAACACTTAATGGCTGCCTTATCAGGGTCTGGAGTTGATAATGTTGACATTGAAATTAATGGTCCTGAAGTCCCAATTATGGATGGAAGCTCAAAACAGTTTATTGATCTTATTGAAAATGCAGGATTATCAAAATTATCAGAAAAAAGAAAATTTCTCAAAATTACTAAGCATATTGAGATTATTGATGGGGAAAAAAAATGTTCTCTTAGTCCAAGCAACAATATGAATTTTTTTGCCTCAATTGATTTCTCAGACAAAGTAATTGGGAAGCAGGAGGCATCGATAAGTCTTGAGAACTTTAATTTTAAAGATAATGTTTCCAATGCTAGAACTTTTGGTTTTATGAGAGATGTTGAGGCTTTAAGAATGTCAGGTCTTGGTCTTGGCGGAAGTTTGGATAATTGTATTATTATTGATAATAATGAAGTTATAAATTCTGAAGGATTAAGATTTGAAAATGAATTTGTTGTTCATAAACTATTAGACGCTGTTGGGGATATTTTTACTTCCGGCTATCGCATTCAAGGTGAATACAGAGGTTACTTATGTGGTCATCATATGAATAATCTTCTTTTAAAAGAGTTATTTAATAATGAAGAATCTTTTGATTTTTTTGAAATAGATGATGCAGTTATTGCTGATAGTAACAAAGAATTATTGACGGCTTAATTTTTCAACCAACATGTAGCTCTTTTATAAATTTAATAATATAATCATTTTATGAAAATTTTGTTTAAAAGAAATAGAGTTAACTTAATAAGCGTTGCTTTGATATTTTTTCTTTTTGGATGTGCAAGCGATAGTGAAAGACCAGAATATCGTGAAAGGACTTTAGCTGCTATTTATAATAACGCTGTATACCATCTAGAAAATGGAAGATATCAGGCTGCAGCATATGAGTTTGATGAAGTAGAGAGACAACACCCTTACTCTTCTTGGGCAAGGCGTTCAATGTTAATGTCAGCCTACACTTACTATCTTCAAAATAAATATGATGAAGCTATTTCATCTGCTCAAAGATTTATATCTTTGCACCCAGGTAATAGACATGCTGTTTATGCCTATTATTTAATAGGCCAATCTTACTACGAAAGAATTTCGGATGTTGCTCGAGATCAGAAAATAACTGATTTAGCGCTAAATTCTTTTACTGAGGTAGTAAGGCGTTATCCAGAATCTGATTATGCCAGAGATGCGCAACTAAAGATTGATTTAACTCGTGATCATTTAGCAGGAAAAGAAATGTATATAGGTCGATACTATATGAAGCAAAGTGCATTTCTGGCTGCTATTAACAGGTTTAGATATGTTGTAACTGAGTATCAGAACACTAGTCACACCCCAGAAGCGCTTCATAGAATAGTTGAGGGATATATTTCGCTTGGCTTAATCAATGAAGCAAAAGCTACAGCAGCATTATTAGGCTATAACTTTCCAGATAGCGAATGGTATGAAAGCACCTATGATTTAATCGATGATTTTTTACAGTAAACGAAATGAAAAAATCAAATGTTTCGGAAAATGATAATCAATCTAAATTAAATTCTCTTTATGAACAGATAATTGAGCACAATAAAAATTATCATCAAGATAATAATCCATCCATATCAGACGCTGAGTATGATGCGCTAGTAAGAGAAGCAATAGAAATTGAAAAAGAATTTCCTGAACTTAAACAAACTAATTCACCTACAGATTTAGTTGGATCAGAACCTTTAGAGGGTTTTGCTAAAATTCAACACAATATTCCTATGTTATCCATACAAAATGCTAAAAATATAGATGAAGTTAATAATTGGGTTGATGGATTAAAGAATTTTTTACTTCTTGAAGACAAAGAAGAAATAGAATTTATTGCTGAACCAAAGATTGATGGGTTATCTGCAACTCTTATATATGATGAAGGAGAATTAATTTTAGGAGCAACTAGGGGTGACGGAGCTTTTGGTGAAGATGTTACAGATAATTTGAGAACAATAATTGATATTCCTAAATCTTTAAATAAAAATTTAGCTCCAGATCGACTTGAAGTAAGAGGTGAAGTTTATATAACTCATGACGAATTTAATGATCTTAATGAAAAACAAAAAAAAGACGGTAAAGATATATTTAAGAATCCTAGAAACGCCGCAGCAGGATCATTAAAACAATTAGACCCAAAAGAAACATCAAAAAGACCATTAAGATTTTTTGCATTTAGTTGGGGTGTTTTTTCTGATAATAACTTTAATTTGCATAGTGATATAATGAGTTATTTCAATGATTTAGGATTAATAACTAATCCAGAGTCGAGTACACATATGTCAGTTAATTCTTTAGAAAAATATTATAATAATCTTTTAGATAAAAGAATGGATCTAGGTTACGATATTGATGGTATTGTATATAAATTAAACAGAATAGATTGGAGGGAAAGACTCCAATCGACTGGTCATCACCCTAGATGGGCAATAGCGCATAAATTTCCAGCTGAGAAAGCTATTTCAGAAATTATAGATGTTCAAATCCAAGTTGGAAGAACAGGTGTTCTAACTCCTGTGGCAAGATTGAAGCCTGTAAATATCGGGGGTGCCTTAGTTTCAAATGCAAGTTTGCATAATTATGAAGATATCAAAAAAAAGGATATTCGAATTGGAGATACTGTATGGGTTCAAAGAGCTGGAGATGTAATACCTCAAGTTATTGAAGTTATTAAATCAAAAAGAAAAAAGGAAAACAAAGAAATAAAAGTACCCAAGAATTGCCCTGTTTGTAATTCAAATGCATATAGAGAAATACTAACTGAAAACAAAGGAGCAATAACCTATGAAAAATATATTAGATGTACAGGAGGCTTTACATGTTCCTCGCAAGCTAAGGAAAGACTGAAGCATTTTGTTTCTAAAGAGGGTTTCGACATTGACGGATTAGGGGATAAACAAATTAATGACTATTTTGATATGGGGATTATTAAAGATCCAACTGATATTTTTTCTCTTGAACAAACTTATAGAAAAAATCCTCCTCAAATATGGGTTTATTCATCTGGTTCAAAATCTAAAATTAACACTATTAAGGATAGCGCAATTAAACTTTTTAAAGCGATCGATGATAAAAAAAATATCAACTTTGATCGTTTTATTTATTCATTAGGAATTAGGCATTTAGGCTCTTCCACAGCATCATTGTTAGCCAGTCATTTTATTGCTTTTAATAACATGTTATCAGTTTTTAAATTACATAAGCTTGATGAAATTGATGAGGTAAGATCACTTGATGGTATTGGCGATAAAGTAGTAAATGCCTTGACAGATTTTTTTCAAAATAGAGAAACTTTAAATTTAGTAAATAACTTAATTGAAATGGGAGTAACTATTCAAGATTATGAAAAAATTGAGACTGATAGTATTTTATCAGGAAAAAGAATTGTTATAACTGGAACATTAGAAAGTATGAGTAGAGCTGAGGCTAAAGTTCGTATTGAGTCTTTAGGAGGTAAGGTTGTTTCAAGTATTTCAAAAAATACGAACTATCTTATTACCGGAGAAAAACCAACAAACTCTAAGATAGATAAGGCAAATAATCTTGAAGTGAAAATAATTAATGAAAATGAAATGTTTAAACTGCTTCAGTAGCAATTTTCAACCAACTCTTTTCTTTTTTATTTAGATGTGGCGATAATTTTTTGTAAACTTTTTTATGATAGCTATTTATCCAATCAATTTCTTTTTTAGTCATTATATCTAAATTAATTAATGACTTTGTTATTGGAGCCAAAGTTAAAGTTTCGAAGCAAAAATCCATATTAGTTTGATCACTTCTAATAACTGTTACAAGGTTTTCTATACGAATTCCATAATGTCCAGGTTTATAAAAACCTGGTTCATTTGAAATAATCATTCCCTCTAAAAGAGGAACAGATGACTTAGGGGATATACTTTGGGGTCCTTCGTGAACACCAAGATAACTTCCTACACCATGTCCAGTCCCATGATCGTAATTTAGTCCATTTTTAATTAGAAATTTTCTTGCCTTTGAATCTAAATTTTTACCAGTTTCACCTTTTTTAAAATGTGATGATGCTACAGCTATGTGACCTTTAAGAACAAGGGTATAATTATAAGAAACTTCATTGAAATTTTTTAATCTTTTTTGACCTTTATTGAATATCGTCCTTGTAACATCAGTAGTCCCATATTTATATTGACCTCCTGAATCAAGAAGGTAAATATCATTATCATTAAGTTCTTTATTAGTTCTTTTCTCAGGTTGATAATGAATTACAGCACCATTTGAACCTAGAGAAGATATTGTTCCAAATGATAATCCTTTAAAATCTTTATTGAGCATTCTGAATTTTAATAATTTTTGGGCTAAGCTAATTTCAGAGTAATTATTTTTATTAGTATCTAATTCATTTTCAATCCAATAAATAAATTTAGTTAAAGCAATTCCATCAATAAGGTGTGCTTTTCTTGCCCCATTAACTTCAGTTTTATTTTTGCAAGATTTCATAAGTGTAATTGGATCATTTACACATGTGAATGAATTAGAGTGTTTAATTAGGATATTTGCCTGTGATTGAGTTGTATAATTTGGATCAAACTGAATTTTATCATAATTTTTATTTTTGATTACATCTTCGACTTTTCTTATTTCTAATATCTTAATTTTATTTCCAATCCATTTTTTAATATTCGAGGTATTACTTATATTATCTGAAAATAATGTAATATTTCTTTCTTTATCAATTAATAAGCAACTTCTTAAAATGGGAGTATGATCAAGATCATGGGCTCTTATATTTAGTGTCCAGCATACATTTTCAGGTTGCGCAACAAACAGAGCATCCGCATTATTTTTCTTCAGAGATTTGATAATTTTATCAATTTTTGTTTTTGATGTGATGCCTGAAAACTTAATCTCATGCTTTTTAACTAGTGATTTATTATTTCTTTTTCTTTTCCATAATTGATCAATTAAATTTTTAGTTTCTATTAATTCTATTTCTTGAGATAAAGAGATTTTTTTTAGTGTTAGATAGTTTGCGTAAGATATGGTCTTTAGATCGAGACCTATTTTCTTAACTTTAAAGGGATTATTTTTTAACCAATCTAAGAATCCCGGTTTTATTAAGTGCTCATAATTATATATTTTGTTATTTGTTTGTTCTTTTACTTGGGTTGTATATCTACCATCAACAAATAAAGATGCTTTTTTAATCCCAATAAATGCCAACCCTGCCGAACCAGAGAAATTTGTCAGCCATTTAAGTCTTTCTGAATATTTAGGTAGATATTCACTTAAAAATTCATCTTCGTGAGGTAAAAAATAACCGTCAATATCATTTTTACACATTAAAGATCTTAAATTAGTTAATTTATTTTGATCATTCATATTTTAATTATATCTTTTCTACAAAATTTTCCATAACTTTTCTTGTGCCGTTTGATCCAAAACTAATTGTCAGTTTTTTACCATCGATACTTAAAATTTTACCTTTACCAAATTTTTTATGTGTTACTTTTTCATTTAATTCGAATGGTGAGTCTTTTAAAATATAATTCTCAGCAGTTTTATTATCGATAATCTTAGATTTTGACTCAAACCTGGCTCTTTCCCAACCAGGTGTTTCGTAATCTGATTGATCAAAATCAATATATTCTTGTTCTTTAAATAACTCTTTTTCACCTGCATAATTAGATAAATCTGTTTCAATATTTTCTTCGGGTAGTTCTGTTACAAATCTAGATGGAATTGATGAGATCCATTGATTATGCATCCTACGATTAGCCGAATAATAAATTGATGCTTTTTTCTTAGCTCTGGTAACACCCACATAAGCTAACCTTCTTTCCTCCTCAAGAGCCTCTAGTCCGCCTTCATCTATTGCTCTTTGATTTGGGAATACCCCTTCTTCCCATCCAGGTAGAAATACATAATCAAATTCTAAGCCTTTAGCTGCATGGAGAGTCATTAGACTTACCTTTTTCCCATGTTGGTTGCTGTCTATTTCCATGACAAGAGAAATATGCTCTAAATACGCTTTTATGCTCTCGAATGGTTCAAGTGATCGAAATAATTCATAAACATTTTCTACACGACCTTCAGCGGTAAGTGATTTATCATTTCTTAACATTTCTAGATACCCTGAATCTTCGATTATCACTTCTGCTACTTCAACTTTGTCTTCTTCTTTTATTAGCTGGTTCCAATGAAACACAAGGTTAATCAATTTATTGAGGGATTCAGCCGCCTTACCTTTGAAAGAATTTTCTTCAATTAATTCTTTTATAGACTCTATTAAAGGTAAATTATTTTCTTTAGAGCGATCTCTAATTTTTTTTACTGAAGTTTCACCGATTCCTCTTTTAGGAGTATTAATAATTCTTTCTAAAGCTAAACTATCATTTGGCTGTGTTGCAAGCCTTAAATATGCATTTACATCTCTAATTTCTTTTCTTTCATAGAATCTTGGGCCTCCAATTACTTTATAGGGTAGCCCAACAGCTATGAATCTATCTTCAAATTCTCGCATTTGGAAGCTTGCTCTTACTAAGATTGCTGTTTCATCTAGGTTATAATTATTAAGA
Source organism: uncultured PS1 clade bacterium (assembly GCA_902533755.1). Lineage (GTDB taxonomy): Bacteria > Pseudomonadota > Alphaproteobacteria > MED-G09 > MED-G09 > AG-430-B22. Next base: position 204 of record CACANC010000015.1, on the reverse strand, counting down.
GATAGTTTTTCTAATTCTGAAGTAATTTGTCTTGCTTCTTCTTCCCCATCCCAATTTGATTTAACAGTTATTTTTTCTCCTTCACCAGAATTAGTCCATAATGTTTTTCCTAGTCTTGAGTCATTATTTTCAATTAATTTTGATGCCGCAGTAAGTATGTGACCTGTAGATCTATAGTTTTCTTCTAACCTTATCGTTTTTGCA
>CACANC010000014.1 GCA_902533755.1 uncultured PS1 clade bacterium | reverse complement strand
TTTTGGTTTTATCATTTCTAATGAATGGTCATGCAAGTTCACATAGCTTATTAGAGTCTGTTAAAAGTGATCATAGAATTGAAAAAAACACTCTGAGAGACAAATATAGAAACCCCTATGAAACACTTTCATTTTTTAGAATTGAACCTGAAATGACCGTAGTTGAACTTTCTCCTGGCAGAGGTTGGTATACAGAAATTTTAGCTATGTTTATGTATGACAAGGGAAGATATATTGTAGCTCCATATAATCCAAATTTAGGTGGGTATGCCGAGCGATTGTGGAATAGCTATAATGATTTACTCAAAAGTAATGAGGTTTATAGCAAAGTAGAAACAACATTTTTATTTGATAAACTAGCTGAAGATAACAGTGTTGATGCGGTTTTAACTTTTAGAAATGTGCATAATTGGATTAACAATAATGACGAAAATGCGAAAAAAATATTTAAACAATCTTTTTCAGCCTTACGATCTGGTGGTTATTTTGGAATTGTTGAACATAGAGCAAAGAAAGAAACTTCTTTAGAGGATATGTATAAATCTGGCTATATGACAGAAAAATTTGTTATTGATCTTGCAAGAAAAGCAGGTTTTTTACTTATCGATAAATCAGAAATAAATTCAAATAGTAAAGATTTAAAAAATTATCCTAAGGGAGTATGGACCTTACCGCCATCCTTAAGGCTTAAAGACGAAGATAAAAGTAAATATCTTGAAATAGGCGAAAGTGATAGGATGACTTTATTGTTTCAAAAGCCTTAAGTTTTTAAATAAAGTTAATGAAGAGATTGATAATATTTTTATTACTCTTATTATTAATTCTCTCAATTATTTTTAAGAGGATATTTTAATGAGAAAACTTTTTTTAACATTTTTTTTTGGATTTATAATGACAGTAAATTTTAATGCACAAACTCAAGACCTAGATACATCTGATAGAATAACAATTGTAGAAAATATGAATAAATATGCAATAGGTATAGACACAAAAGATTATGAGTTATTTAGATCAATTTTTTTAGATGATGTAGAGGTCACAGTTATTTATGACCCTAATTGGAGAGGTGGAGAAGAAGTAAAATTTAATGGAAAAGAGAGTTGGGTTAAGTATGTTAAAGAAACTATAAGTCAATATAGAGCTACTCAACATATGCTTGGTAACCCAATGATTAACTTTGATGGAGAAATAGCTATTGTAAGAACCGATTTACAGGCATCACATTATTATATTAAAGATCCTGAAGCTAAGACTACCTTATGGGGGTTTTATGAAACACATATGGTTAAAGATGAAAATTGGAAAATTATTAAACACACTTTAACAAGCATAGGTTCAGAATAAATTTATATGTCTAAAAAGGGCCAGAAGAAAAAACGACCAATTAGACAAAAACAAGGGACTTATGAAAGAGTTGTAGAAAGTAAAAAAAAATATAATCGAAAAAAAAATAAAATTAATCTATAAATTCTATTTTTAATAGGAGCTAAAATGAATCTATTTAATATGGCTAAAGACCTTAAGGGTATGGAAAAAATGATGAAACCAGCACTTGAAAAATTTATGAAAGATTCTGGTTTCGTGAAAAAAGAAGAATTAACAAAATTAGAGAATAGAATAAAAGAATTAGAAGATAGACTTAATAAAATTTAATTATATTTTTTTTAGGATACCACTAAAAGAAGCTATTACACCCTCATTATTGAAAATTTTTCCTTTTAAGAACAATAATGATTTTGTTGCTTTTGTGATTTCCCCATTTGAGAATATAATACCTTTTTCATATGAGGCCATTAGAAATTCAGTAGAGCAACTAATAGTTACATAATTGCTTTTTGAAGTGTATTTATGCCCAATTATAAATAAAGCATAGTCTGCAAAACTCATTATCATCCCTCCATGCAATGAATTAATGGAATTCGTGTGATGATCTTTAAAGTCAAAAGCGGCAATTGGTTTATCATCATCGATCTTAAAATAGAACGGACCAACAAAATTTTCATAAGGCTCATCCACATGCCATGATTGAAAATCTTTTAAATCTTCTGGTTTATTCATTTTGTTACCTATAAGTAAATTTACATATAATCATTTTTTATTTATCATAAGATTAAATATATGGAGAAAAATGAAATTATGACAGATGAAAATCAACTATCTTCAGAAGAAATTAAAAAACTGAGAAACCTTATTGATACAGAAGAAATTAAAAAACTAAGGCTCAAATACTCATATCATATGGATGCAAGAGAACTAGATGATTTAATGGATGTTTTTGCAGATGGAGCAGTATGTGGGTATGGACCATATGGTGATTGGGAAGGTAAAGAAACCATATACAATAACTATAAGGAAACCTTTAAAGATACAATTAACACACCTTTTGTGAGTATGCATGTAAACACAAATCATTTAGTTGAAATCACTGGTCCAGATACAGCAAAAGGTAGGGTATATCTTTTGGATGTTATAACTAAAAATATGGATGGATCAGATATTGAAGAGGGTAAGAGTAATTTTTTATGGTTTGCTTTATATGATGAGGAATATATTAAGATTGATGATGAATGGAAGGTCAAGAGAATGGATTTACACTTTTTCTGGCCTGAAAGACATATTGCCGATGACTTTTCAACTAAGTTTGTATTATAAAAAGATGAGAAAAGTACTTAATAAGACAGCGTTTTTATTTTTGATCATTTTTTCATTTCAACCAAATGCTTATGCTTTTGTAACAGTATTGGGAAAAGGCGATGCATCATTATGCTATCAATCAGCAAAAACAGGTACAGGTGGCATAAGCGCTGTTAACATATGTCTTTCAGCTATAAATGATATTGCTTTAACTCAGAAAGATTTATATGCCACTTATGTTAATTTAGGGATAATTTATAATAATTCTAAAAAACCTGATAATGCCATTGAGTTCTTAAACAAAGGTCTTGAATTTGACGGAACGTTACCAGAGTCACTCTTAAGTCTAGGTAATAGCTTTTATTTGAAAAAAAATTATGAAAAAGCCATTGAATTATATGATCAATCATTAGACAAAGGTTTAAATGATATATCAGCAGTGTATTTCAACAAAGGTCTCGTGTATGAAAGAATGAGTAATGTTGATTTAGCAGTTGAATTCTATAAAAAAGCTGTTGAATTAAAGCCCCAATATTATGATTATTTTGAAAAAAGAGCACGACTTCAAAGATCTGGCGAGTGGACAAATTAAATAAATGATAAAGTTTTTATCAGGCGTTTTGTTTGGAGTAATTATGTCTATTTATTTTCAAGAAGACATAACGAATCTAATAAATAATTTAGACAAAATTCTTAATTATCTCATTAGTTAATTAACTAAAACTCATAACCAATTTTAAATCCATACTTTGAATTCTTTTTATCCGTTCCAATTGGGGGAGATGAGTCATGTATGTATTCATAATTAATATTAATAAAAAAATTATCTGTAGCTTTTACTCTTAGACCTAATCTTAGTAGTGATCTTATTTCAGAGAAATCCTCTATATCTGGCTGAAAATATATCAAAGTATTAAATGATGTATTATCTGAGATATTAAATAGATAGTTTAAGTATGTATTTATTCTCACTGTATCTCTCTCATCAAGATTAATCCTTTTTTCATTTTCATCAAATACACCAATTCCTAGTCTTAAATTTTTTAATGGACTAAATCTTAATCCCATTCCAATAAGATTTCTTTCTTCAATTTTTTCTAAAGGCTTTTCATTCGATTGAATAAAAAATTCTGCTGATATGAGTGATGATATTTTTCTAGCAAATCTAAGATGCAAAAATGTATTATCTTCATTTATTCTGTCATCTTTTTCTCTTCTAGAATAATTAAATATTAAAAACCTGTTCCAAACCTCATTATTAAAATCAAACCTTGTTCCTATTGAATAATTAGTTCTATCAACTGTTCCGCTTGAGCCGTCAAAACCAAGATTAAGTGATATTTTAGTTCCAACTAAATCTTCTTTACGAGAAGTCTCTATATCAACAATTTGACTCACTAGGGTAGTGTTCAAAATAATAAAAGAGATAAAGGTTAAAATTTTTGTATTATAAAAAATCATTTTGCATTTTCTTTGATGTGAATATCTCTTTGAGGAAAAGGAATTTCAATATTATTTTCTTTAAATTTATTCCATATATCAAACATAACCTCACTTTGTGGTCCAAATCTTCCTTCATCAACATCACCAATCCAAAAATGAAGTAAGAAGTTAACAGAGCTATCAGCAAATTCTCTCAAAAAACAATTTGGTTGAGGATTTTTAAGTGTTCTTGGGTGCTCTAATGCAGCTTCTAATATTAGTTTTTTTACTAAATCGAGATCAGAAGAGTATGCAACACCAATGGTTATTTCTATTCTTGAATCAGTGTCTGAATGCGTATAGTTTATAACTTTACTTGTAATAAGATCTTCATTTGGGACCATAACTTCCTTACCATCAAAAGTTCTTATTCTTGAATTTCTTTGTCCAGTATTTTTAAGAGTACCTAAAGTTCCATCATTTAATTGGATGATATCTTCATTTTCTATTGTGCTATCAAAAAGAAGAATGATACCACTTACATAATTAGATATAATTTTTTGTAATCCAAATCCAATACCTACTACTAAAGCAGAAGTTAAAAATGCCAAACTTGATAAATCTACACCAAGAATATTTAATCCAATTATAATAAATAAAATAAACAAAACTATTTTAGATATTAGGGATATCCTATTAATTGTATTTGAATTGAATATTGAAGAATTTAATTTTGATAATTTGTTTATTCCCTTATCAGCCAAATCAATAACAAAACCAGTTATTGAAAAGAACGCAGTAGAGAGCAAAATAAATCTTATACCATCATAAACAGAATAATTATCTTCATTTATAGAAATTGATAGTGTTTCAGAGTCTAAGATGTTTTTAACTGGTTGAAGAAATGTGAGGTTGTCTAATGAAAATAAAATTAATAATGAAAACACCAAAATAGATATAGCTAAAAATAATCTTGGTATAAAAATAGCTAGAGCTAATTTTTTAAAAAAAGTTTTCATTTAAATTTAATTATCAGATTCGCGGTATTTATTTATTATTATTATTGTATTAGTGTTAAATAGCGATCTCCTATTATTTGGTAGATTGAATGAATATTAACAACTGGAGTAATTATTATGGAAAATACTGATATTATCATTACAGCTACATTTGATGTTGACCCTAAGGAACTGGACGATTTAATGGCAAAATGTAAACCACTTATAGATGGCGCTCTAGAAGAGGATGGCTGTCAGGATTACAGTTGGACTTTAGATCCATATGTACCTGGACGTATCTGGGTAATGGAAAGATGGGAAAGCGAAGAATCGTTAAAAAAACACTTTGAAGATGAGTGGTATAAAAATATGGGTGCAACTTTAAATGAAGTAGGCCTTTTAAATGCTTTCTCAGCAAAATATAAAATTATAAAACAGGAGCCTGTTTATGATGATTCAGGAACTCCAAGAGCTGATTTTTTTAGTGAATAGAATAAGCAACATAAAGAAAAATAAATTAAAGGAAATATGATATGAGTGATGAATATGCAATTAGACAATTAGTCGAAAAATACGCTGATGCTGTAAATAGAGTAGATAAAGAAGATTGGGCTTCTACTTGGTGTGAAGATTCAGAATGGGATTTGAGCAGTATGCCTGCTGTAACAGGGAAGGATGCAATTGTTGAGCTATGGGTCAATGCTATGGCAGGCTTTCCTTTTGTTGCACAGTTAATTCAAAATGGGACAACTGAAATTAATGGTGATACTGCTACTGGTAGGTGGTATATTGTTGAACATATACAAACTACAGAAAAAGACTCTAATGGAAATCCTTTAGGTTTTTTTAATATTGGTGTTTATCAAGATAAATATATTAAAGAAAACGGTAAATGGCTTTTTCAATTAAGAAAATATGCTGTTCTTTATAATGATAATGGCACAGGAAATATGACTGGAACGGCTAATCCCTTTCCTGAGTTAATAATATAGTATTGTGGCAAAACTAGGTTTTACAGGTATTGGTGTTTCTAATTTAAAAAAATCATCAGATTTTTACCAGAAGATTTTGGATCTAGAAGAAAAAGGTACATATGAAAATGTTGAAGTTGATCTTCAAGATGGCAGTAGCTTTTGTATAGATGAAATTGTCCTTGGTGAGAGGGGTTCTGAAGAAAATCTTCTTATTTTAATGAATTGGTCTAATGAAGAAAGATTATATGATGGTCATAATGTCAAAGTAGTTTTTGCTGTTGATGATGCTAATTTAACAATGGATCTAATTCGAAATAATGGCGGAATTGTTGATCGCGAAGCTTTACCTCATTACACAATAGAAGGAGGTTTAGTGGGAATGGCTCGAGATTTTGATAATAATGTTATTGAGATTGTTCAATGGCCAAAAGAAAGCTAGAACTCAGGAAAATCCTTTCCAAAAGGAATATCAAAATTATCTAATAAAGGATTCAAATTATATGTTATGTTTCTAAGATAATTTGATAACTCATCATTTGTCATAGATTCATCTAAGGAATCGAATTTTATTGGATCGCCAATTTTTAATGGAACTGATGAGTTTATTCGTCTTCTTACTTCGTGAAAGAGTAATGCAGATCTTAATGTTTGACTAATATGGCTTGCAACATGAAATAAACGGCTGTTTTGACCATAAAAATATATTGGTAGAATCGTAGCTTTGCTTCTTTTAATTAATCTAGCTGTAAAGTTTCTCCATTTTGGGTCATAAGCTTCTTTAGTAAATACAGTATTAGTTGTAGAAACAGTCCCACCTGGAAAAATGACTACAGCACCACCATCATTAAGAAAGTTTCTAGCAGTTTTTCTTGTTTTTATATTTGTGTTTAGCGCTTCTTTTGTCCCAGAAAAATCAATAGGCAAGAGATAACCCTTTGTTTCAGGGGCTCTTAATAATAGGGCATGAGTTAAAACCTTAAATTCTTTTCTTATTTTCTTAGATAACCAACAAATAACTAGGCCATCAAGTACACCAAAAGGGTGGTTAGCTACAATAACTAAAGGGCCATCTTTTGGTATTTTTGAAATTTTTTCTTCATCATACTTCACATTTAATTCTAATATATCAATACATCCATCCCAGAAGTCTTCCCAATTTTCCGGTTGATCTTGATAATTTCTATAGAGGTTATAGAGTTTAGGTTGACCAGAAAAAAACTCAATAGATCGTATGAAGGCTTTTCTTGGAAAAGAATCTTCAGGATTTGCATAACTAAAATATTTTGTGTCTAAATATTCCATTTATTAATCTTTTTCTTTTACTTTACCAATAGTGGGCATATGTCTCAAATAATCTCTTTCACCAATTTTTATAAGAGTATATTTAGTATTTGAGGCTGGAGCAAATAGAGGTTTATTTCTTTTCTTTAATATTGGGGCAAGTATCATTCCAGCTATAAATCCTCCAATATGAGCGGAATAGGCCACACCTGATTGGCCTTGATCTATAACATTAATTAATTGAAGCCCCATCCATATTCCAAGAACAATAAAAGCAGGTACGGTAATTAGTCTAACAATAAAAACTATCCACATAAAAACCCAAATTTTAGCTCTTGGGTACATGATTAAATACGCTCCTAATACTCCTGCAATTGCTCCACTAGCACCAATCATTGGAACAGGACTATTTGGATCATAAAGAATTTGAGCAAAAACAGCTGCAAAACCACATAATAGGTAAAATATTATGAACCTAACTTTTCCAAAACTATCTTCAATATTATCTCCAAATATCCATAAATAGACCATGTTACCTATGAGGTGTGATAAATTACCATGTACAAACATTGAACTTATTATTGTAAACCATTGATTATTAATGTTATTTATTAATTTGACTGGTGTTATTCCGAATGATCTTACAAAATTATTAAAATCTATTTGATTCAGACCCATTTGATAGAAAAATATTAAAGAACATAGGGTTATAAGAAACCAGGATATATAAGGCCTCATTGATGTTGGGTTATCATCTCTGAATGGAAAAAAGAACATTTAATAAATACCTATCTACCCTTATTTTTAGTTACATAGAGATACAAGAGTTGATTTCAAATATATAACAAAATCAGTCATTTTATCCAATCATTAATAACTTTAACTATGACAAAAAAAATAACATCAATAGTTCTTGCGGCCGGAAAAGGTACAAGAATGAATTCAAGCTTACCTAAACCATTACATTCTGTAGCAGGAAAGCCAATGCTGTCTCACATAATAGAAAACATAAATGCAGCTAGTATTAATGATATTATAGTTGTTATTAATAACGAAAGTGATGATTTAAAAAATTATCTTAATAAAAATCATCCTGATGTAAGAACTTCCGTTCAGGAAAATCAAAATGGAACTGGTGATGCAGTTAAATCTGTGTTCGATAATTATGATTTATCCGAAAGTGATGGGGTAGTGGTTATTTTTGGTGATACCCCCTTATTGAGACTAGAAACAATTCAGAAACTATCAGAATCCTCTTTAGAAAGTGACTTAACTATTATGGCTTTTGAAGCTGATAACCCTAAAGGTTATGGAAGAGTCATCTTAAAGGACAACAAGCTTCATTCAATCGTTGAAGAAATTAACACCACTGAAAAAAATAAGAATATTAAACTCTGTAATGGTGGGGTTATGGCCTTTAAAAATAATCATCTAGGAAAACTTTTGGGATTACTTAAAAACGATAATCCTAAAAAAGAATTTATTTTATCTGATATGGTTGAAGTTATTAATAATCAAGGCGGTACATCTGAATTTATACAATGTGAAGAACTTGAAATTTTTGGTATTGATACAAAAATTGGTTTAGCAAAAGCTGAAAAAGAATTTCAAAATAGATTAAGGATGAAATTTATGTCCGAAGGTGTGACTTTACTCGATCCTGAATCTGTTTTTTTTCAATCTGATACTGTTATTGAAAAAAATGTTGTAATTCAAAATAATGTTTTTTTTGGAAAAAATGTTCATTTAAAAAGTGGGGTTACCATAAGATCATTTTCATATGTGGAAGAGGCAATCATTCATGAAAATGCCACAATTGGACCATTTTCTCGTCTTAGAGGAAATGTAAGTATTGGTATGGATTGTAAAATAGGAAATTTCGTTGAAGTAAAAAACTCCACTTTAGATAAGGATGTTAAGGCTAGTCATCTCTCTTATCTGGGTGATAGCGAAATCGAAGAAAATTCTAATATTGGAGCAGGAACAATTACTTGTAATTATGATGGTGTAAATAAAAATAAAACTCATATTGGAAAAAATACTTTTATTGGATCAAACACATCGCTTGTTGCACCTGTTGATATTGGAGATAATGCTCATATTGGTGCAGGTTCAGTGATTACAAAAAATGTTGAAAAAGAAAGTTTAGTTTTAACAAGAGCACCTTTGAAGACTGTTTCAAATTGGGCAAAGAAATTTTTGGGTAATAACTAGGAGATTGTTATGTGTGGTATTTTTGGTGTTATAGCAAATAACGATAATGTAAAAGATCAAATTTTCGATGGATTGAGAAGGCTTGAATATAGAGGATATGACTCCTCAGGTATTGCAACAATTAACAATGACCAGATAAATTGTATAAAGTCACAAGGCAATTTAGGTCAGCTTCAGAAAAAATTAATTAATGAAGAGTTACTAGGTAATGTTGGGATAGGTCATACTAGATGGGCTACTCATGGTGTCCCTAATGAAGCTAATGCTCATCCCCATATAACTGATGAAGTTGCGGTTGTTCATAATGGTATTATTGAGAATTTTTCTTTACTTAAAAATCAGATTTCTGAAACAGGTATAAACTTTAAAAGTGAAACTGATACAGAAGCAATTGCACACCTTATTACTCTTTATTTAAAATCAGGGATGGAAAGTTATGAGGCTATAAGAGCTACAACTGAAGATATTAAAGGATCTTATGCATTAGCAATTATAGTAAGATCAGAACCAAATAAATTATATGCTGTCAGAAAAGGAAGCCCTCTTGTCATTGGATCATCAGATAGTAAAAATTATATTGGGTCAGACGGTTATTCTTTAGGTAATTATTGTAATGAAGTTACCTATTTAAAAGATGGTGACATCGCAATCATAAAAAATGACACTTTTGAGATATTTGATAATCAAAATGAATTTATAAATAGAAAATCTCAAATAATAGATAAGACCGTTACCTTAGCAGAAAAAGGTGTATTTAAGCACTTTATGTCAAAAGAAATTCATGAACAGCCAAGTGTTATTCAAGATTCAATCAGTCATTATATTAATAACGAAGACTTAACAGTGAATTTACCAAAATTCCCATTTAATATTACTAATTTAAAAAATATCACTTTAGTTGCATGCGGAAGTTCATATTATTCTGGATTAGTTGCCCGTGAATGGTTTGAGAAACTTGCTCGCGTGAAGGTTGATGTTGAAATTGCTTCTGAGTTTAGGTATCGAGAGGCTCCGATGGATTCAAGCGGACTAACTGTATTTATTTCTCAGTCAGGTGAAACAGCTGATACTTTGGCAGCGCTGAAGCATTGTAAAAAACTTAATCAAAAAACTATTTCAATAGTGAATGTTCCAAATTCTTCTATGTGTAGAAACTCAGATTCATCTCTTAAAATTTTTGCTGGACCTGAGATCGGTGTTGCATCGACCAAGGCATTTACCTGCCAGCTTGTTGTTTTAGCATCTTTGGCTATTCATATCGGAAGGATTAATGGTAACCTATCAGATGATGATGAAAATAATTATGTAAAATCATTACTTGATGTTCCAAGATTAATTTCCAATGTCTTAGATCAAGAAGAAGAGCTTATTAAAATTGTAAAGGAATTAAATCCAATTAAAAATGCGTTATACCTTGGAAGAGGGCAGATGTATCCTGTTGCTCTTGAGGGGGCATTAAAACTAAAGGAAATTTCTTATATTCATGCTGAAGGCTATCCTGCTGGTGAAATGAAGCATGGTCCAATAGCTCTTTTGGAAAAAGGTCTTCCTGTAATAATTGGTGCGCCATCATTTAACTTATTTGATAAAACAGCATCTAATCTTTATGAAGTTATCGCAAGAGATGGAAATGTTTTACTTATTACTGATCGTGAGGGTTTTAATCACTTTGGAGATACTGCAAAAAAAATAAAAGCATTTATAGTTGATGAGGCCAACATCATTACAGCACCATTCATTTACACCATTCCATACCAGCTTTTTGCTTATCATACAGCTCTTCTTAAAGGAACTGATGTTGATCAACCAAGGAATTTAGCTAAATCAGTAACGGTAGAGTAGTTTTAAACCGTTATTCGGTAAAATATTAACCTTTGATATCATCTTCCAACGCAATGATTTGGTGTATCTTCGTCCTTATTCAGAAAAGTGAATTAATTCTTTGATAAAAAATTATCTAATTCTCTATCGTTTAATAATTCACTAATCGTTTTATTTAATGCAGCATTTAGATTTTTATCTAAACCACTACCTTCAGCAATAAAAACAATTCTCTCTTCATTTGAAAACCGATAAGTTTTTTGAAAATTAGATCCTGAATTTTTAGCTTCAGCATTAATTATTCTTAATTTGAGATTAAGTTATTATTATGAGATAAACAATTATTATTAAAATTAGAGAGGAAAATATGAATAACTTATCATTATTAAAATATACTTTAAGAGTTTTTGGGATAGCATTTATATTAATTATACCAATGATGAAGTTAGATCCTTTAGGTGGTTGGGCTTGGAGCCCAGGACAATGGGAATACGAAATGATGATTCAAGGAATTTATATGACTCTGGGAGTTATGATGATAATTGCTTCAAAAGATCCAGTAAAACACGCAATGTTTGTATGGTTCGTTGTATGGAGCAGTGTTGTTCATGGTGGGATTATGGCTTACCAAGCAGTTATTGATACACATGAAATGGGACATTTTCTAGGTGATATACCTGCATTATTCATTCTAGCTATATTGGCTGGATATAGTCTTAGAAAAGAACAATTGAACCAACAATAAAAGAGTTACTGTTGCAAAACAGTCCTTAAAAATGGAGTAGAAAAAAAAGTGAATAATATCGTTGAGGGGGGATGTTTTTGCGGTTCTGTTCGCTATAGTTTTAAGTTTGATAAATATCCATCAGCAAATTGCTATTGTTCAATATGTAGAAGAATTTCAGGGGCCCCATTTGTTTCTTGGCTGGCTATTCCTTCAGATCTTTTTAAATACCTTAATAATAAACCTAAAAAAATAAAATCTTCTTCTCATGGTAATCGCTTCTTTTGTGATGAATGTGGCACTCCTATTGCTTGTGTTCTTGAGGGGGATCCAAAAAATATTAATATTACTATTGCTAGTCTCGATAAACCGCAAGAATTTGAACCAAAAGCTAAAATATTTGTTGATGATATGCTCGATTGGTTAAAATAAAATCATTTGAATTATATTTTTGCTTATTCATCGTTTTTATACTAATTATAATATCGTGATGTTTACTAGTAAGTTTAAAATTGATGGTTTAGCAATATCTTTATCTTTTATATGTGCAGTGCATTGTCTATTTACTCCATCTTTTATTATTCTGGCGCCAAGTTTATTATCTATTTCATTTGATAATGAATTTATACATTACTTAATTTTAGTATTGGCAATTCCTGTTAGTGTATTTGCTCTATCTATTGGATTTAAATCTCACAAAAGCCAATTTATGGTTTTTTCAGGTTTTTTAGGTATATCAATTCTTTTATTTGCTGTTTTGTTTGGTAACAATCTATTTGGAGAAACTGGAGAAAAAGCACTTACATTATTAGGTTCAACTATCGTTGCTTTTGCTCATTTTAGGAATTTAAAAGCGTGTAAAGAATTAGATTGTGATTGCCACGATAGTTCAGTTTAACTTTTTATAATTCAAGACTTTAATATATTCTTAAAATTTTTTTTTGGAGTTTAATCTATGAAAAAGCTTATTTTATTAGTTGTTTTATTTCCTGTTTTTGCATTTTCTATGCATCATAAATCTGACCAAATTATCTTTTATTTAGACCTTAATGTTACAAATAACTCAGTGAATCTTAAAGAATTCCTTGATGGAGTTGTTAAATCTGTAAATGAAACCGAACCAAGAACTATGCTTTATGAATACTATCTGTCTGAAGATAAGAAAAAGGTTTCGTTAATTGAAATCTATAAAACTGATGCAGATGCAGTAATTCATATGAAGAATTTTTTAGCCGCCCCTCATAGTGGGCCATTTTTGGAAACTTTTGAAATTGAAAGCTTTAAGGTTATGGGCAATTCTAGTAATGAATTAAAGGAAATATTGAATGATTTTACTAGGGATCATAGAAAATTAATTCGAGGCTTTAAGAGAAAATAAATCCATTATTCTTGAATATTTAATAATTATTTTTTTATACTTATTTTTTTAAAGGAGAAAATTATGTTTAGTCATGTAATGGTTGGAACAAACAACATAGAAGAAACTAAAACTTTTTATGATAAATTATTAGGAGTTCTAGGAGCTTCTCCTGGAGTACTTTCACCAAATCTTACAGGTCAGAAAAGATATTTTTATGCGCATGATAATTCTATGTTTGTTATAACTGAACCGATTGATGGAAACGAAGCTACCACGGGAAATGGTTTAACAATCGCTTTTAATGTTAAGAGTGAAGAAGAGGGTAATTTATGGCATCAAATAGGAATTGAAAATGGAGGGACAACTATCGAAGATCCACCTGGTGTTAGAGATTATGGAGAGATGAAAATATATCTTGCATATCTGAGAGATCCTTCAGGTAACAAACTTTGCGCAATTAAGAGAATGTAATTAGTATTTGGAAAATCTTTATGATTAATTCAAAATTTTACCCTTTTTTTATAGCGTTAGGCTTATCTATACTTTTTTTTGTTATTTATATCTTACTTGGTAATCAAGGGATAATTCTATCCCTTGAGCCAAACGAAAGTATTGGTGATATTTCTAGGTGGTGTGAAAGAGTTAGTGGAGGTATTTTTAGAGAGCCATCTAATGCATTAAGCAACGTAGGTTTTATGATACTTGGATTATTAATGTTTTGGGTTTTAGGAAAAGACATTAAATCTGATAATTCAAATCAATTTACTGGATTAAACTCTATTTCAATACTATATGCTGGTACAGCAATATTTCTTGGTCCTGGTTCATTATTAATGCATGGTACGCATACTGAATGGGGTGAGTGGGCCGATAATTTAAGTATGATAATGTATATTATTATCCCATGGCTTTTAAATATCAAAGAAATGGGTCGGTGGTCACTTAAGACATTCTTTTCATCATATTTCCTAATTGTTTTTGTCTATGCAGTAACAAGATGGTTATTTGGATCAGAACTAGGTATTAACCTTGATTTATTTGGCTTATCTATCGGTTTATGGGTCATTTCTGAGACGCTTTTTCGATTTTGGTCTCCATTATTTAGATGGATTTCAGGTTTTATTGGTTTTTTTGTAGCGGCAATATTTGGAATCTTTCCAACAGAAATATTCTTAAACTTTAATGAATTTTGGTGGGTCCTTCTATTTTGGATTCCAGCAATATTTTCTCATCATCAACCCCGTGTAAAGAGAGATTATTCACCTTGGTTTTACTTAGGAATGGGATCTTATGTGCTTGCTTTTGTTATATGGCTTCAAGGCTATCCAAATACACCATTCTGTTATCCGGATTCTATTATTCAGCCACATGCGATTTGGCATTTGATGACAGCTTTTTCTACCTGGTGTTTCTTTAAGTTTTTTAGAACTGAACAAAGACTATAAGAAAAAGAAGTATAAAGGTAATCGAAAAACTAAAAAAGCTTTTAGAATTTGAAAATTTCTTTTCAATTCAATATCACTAAAGCTTGAGTTAGTTTTTTTATTATCACTTGAAAAAATTACACTATCACTATTAATCCTTTTAATTCTCTTAATTATCAATGTTTTTTTATCTGGCTGAGCAACTACAATATCATTAGCCTGAATATTTTTTGTCTTATATACAAACACAAAATCATTATGATTTAGTGTGGGCTTCATGCTTGTCCCAGAAACTTTATAGAGTTTAAACACTCTCTAGTTTTGGTCTTACAACATTAAGTTCAGGAGGATATGGCGCTTTAATAATTTCAGTATCAATGCCCTTTGTTTTCCAAAAAATTGTTGCAAATTCATTTATTTTTGCAACCAATTCTTCAGCATTTTCTCTTTTTACATCTTGTTTGCATTTTGAAGCCGTCATCATTATATCATGCACAAGATTATGTATGTTTGGATAAGCTTCAATTTGAGGAGCCTTGAAATAATCACCCCAAATTATAGTTACTTCATTTTTAACAATTTTTGCTTGAGTTTCTTTTTCAATAACTAATCTAGATTTATGTGCTTCTGACTTAAGAGTGCTATCAGAAGGATCAATCTCATGCAAAAGATCAATAAGTCTCACAACGCTAAGTGCAGCTACTTGAGCAATTGCTGGATCATAGATTTTACAGGGTATATCACAGTGAGCTTCAACTTTTTCCATTGTTTTAAACATATCTACTTCCTTATCTTTTTTGTAAGTTTAATTTTTTTTAAGTAAGTATCCTTAAAAATCATTATTCCTATTATTGCTAAAACTAAATACAATAACTCAATATGAATGAATGAATGATGATGTCCTGGATGTGCAAAAAGATCATTAGCTAAAAACACTAAAAGACTAAATAATATTAATTTTTTCATTTCTTAATCCCTTTTATTAAAATATGTACTTAATTGATGCGCTAAAAGTTCTTCCTGAATTTGAATAAAGTTCTAGCTCAGGATCATCAACTGTTTTTCCATTTATAGATGCCCAGTCATAAAATTTTTCGTTTGTTATATTTCTAATTGCCATATTAAGCGCAATGTTATCACTAATATTTGCATTGAAAAATAAATCAAATGTAGCTCTTCCAGGTGTTTCAACAAGATTACTACAACCTGATCTTCCGCAGACAGGAGCTAATCCATCAATACTGCCTTCAGTAATATTAGCAAAACCCCTAATATTAAATCTTCCTGTATCAGAGCTCCAATTTAAACCTATTATAGTTTGATCTGGATCAATAGAAATTAACTTTTCTCCATTCTGTTCACCATCACTATTAGAATAACCAACATATAATGAATAATTTTCATTTATTAATGCTTGTGCTTCAAACTCAAAACCATCAATCGTAACATCATTAAGATTGACATATTGATAAATGCTTATACCTCTTGGCGATCTGCCAGTTAGTTGAGTGTCTATAAAATCTTCATAATCATTTTCATAATAAACTAATGACCAATTCAATCTTGAGGAACCTAAAATATTATTTCCTCTTAAGCCAATTTCATAGCCATCACTTTCCTCAGAATCAAGATTTGGATTCGGCGCCACACTGTAATAAAAAGCAAAATTAGTAAAAGAAATATTTGCACTTTCATAGTCTGGGCTTCTAAAGCCTTCTGCATATTGTGCAAATATTGATATACTATCACTGACATCATATATAAATCCTAATTTTCCTGAAACTGCGCTATCGTCAATATATGACAATGCATTTCTTGCAACATTACTTCTATTAAAGAGTTCATCTACTGAAGGTTTGAGTTCATAAGAGTCATATCTTGCTCCAATAACAAGACTAGCTTTTGATGTAATTTCAATTCGATCAGAAAAATAAATACCCTGTCTAATTGTTTCTGTATCAGGAAATGTTTTATCAGGATATGTATGCCCACCAATATTGTAATTTAATTGTCTAGTTATAAGATTTGTTTCATATCTATATCTTGGTCTTTCTACTTCTATAGATTCATATTCAAATCCATATACAATTTGATGTTTTATTCCAGACTGATTTCCTATTTCCTTAAAAAATTCAGAAGAAAAACCATATATTTCTTGGTTAAATTGAAAGTTTTGAAATTCTGCATAAGGTGTTGGTCTTGCCCTCATTCCCATCTCAAAAATTAATTTCGATTTATTTGTAATTTGGTCTTGATCAGTTTTTTGAGTAAAAGCAGTTACTCTTCCTTCATCAAATAAAATATTTTCTTTGGTGAATCCCAATTCTATTGAATATCTATGTCTTGTTGAATCATCCAACCCTAATGCAGAAGAAGTTTGAATAGGGGTTGGAAAAAAACTAAAACCTGTTTCAGTTGTTAAATCCCAATCATTTTTCCATTCTTGTACATCAGCAACAAATGTAACATCAATACTCTCATTTAATAGAAATTTAATCTTTGCAAGCACACTATTAGACTCACCTGTCATGCTATTTGGTTCAATTTCTGTATTATTATGAAGTTTTCTTTCATTTGTATCTCGACGAGTAATTTGAATAAGGCCTTCAATATTATTTCCTATGAAGGCGGACATTAAACCAACTTTTGTTGAGTCAGAAGATTCATCATATGAAACTGTTGCTGAGTAATAAGGGTTATTTTTAGATGCTAAATCTGATGCATCTTTTGTAGTATAAGAAATTGCCCCCGCTAACCCATCTGAACCATAAAGAGCTGAACTTGGACCTTTTAAAATTTCAACTTTTTTTACAAGATCAACATCAACTACATCTCTACCATAACCTACATAGGAATCCGGTATTCTTACACCATCAATAAGTACATTTACTCTTTTGCCTCCAAGACCTCGAATTCTAAATCCTTCGTTGAATATTCTTCCATATCCGTCACTTCTTGGCGCTGATACCCCAATAGTATTTTCAATTAGATCAACAATATTATTTGCAATTCTCTTCTCAATATCATCTGATTTAATTACTGAAACTGAACCTATTACTTCACTTAAGGGAATAGGGGCCCTAGAAGATATAACTGTTATTTCTTCTATATTTACTAGGTTATTATTTGAAGTATCTGCTGTATCATCGGCTTTGATATTTGCAGATAATGAGATTAGGGCAATTAAACATAATATTATTTTAAACATTGAATTTTCCTTATATGGTTAATTGATAATGAGAATGATTCTCATTCGCATTTACATTTATATTAATATCTGCATAATTTCAATATGTTAAGAAGAATCATTATATTTACTTTGGTATATATTTTTTTTACCTCGAATACATTTTCTTATGATAATTGTGATAAAGCCTATAATTCATCTAGAATTACAGTTGCTGGGGGATCAATAACGGAGATTTTATTTTTTTTAGGATATGAAAGAAACATTATTGCTGTCGATATAACTTCAAATTATCCAGAGGAAACAAAAGAATACCCATCAATAGGTTATGTAAGAAATTTATCTGCTGAAGGAATACTGTCTCTTAAACCATCATTGATAATTGGAGAAGATGATATGGGCCCTCCTAGCGTTATTGAACAAATTAGAAGAACGGGACTTAATATTAATATTATAGAAGAAAATCACACATCTAAGGGTATTGTTCAAAAAATTGAATGCATAGGTAAAATTATAAATAAAGAAAATCACACACGTTTATTAATTGATGAATTGATCGATCCATCAATTAAAGAATTGGAAAAAACATCAGCTAATCCTATTTTAGCTGATATTAAAGTTATGTTTATCTTAAATATGGATAGCGGAACGCCTGTAGTATCAGGAAAAGAAACATCTGCAAACGGTTTTATTGAAATGATAGGAGCAAAAAACGCATTTGATGGTTTTGATGGGTGGAAACCTGTAGGCACTGAATCCATCATAAATGCCTCTCCTGATTACATTTTAATTTCTAATAGAGGCGCACACTCATATGCAGATTTAGATAAATTGTTTGATCATCCTGCTATTAAATATACTCCAGCAGCAAAAAATAGAAATATTATTGCTTTAGACGGCATGGAAATGCTTGGTTTTGGTCCTAGAACAATATTTTCAGCATTAAAATTATCAAATATTATAATTGGAAATCATAATGAATGAAAAAACTATATTAGGTTTAAATTTAAGTTTTCTTTCAAGTAAGCAAACATTATCGCTTTTTATATTTCTCTCTGTTTTAGTTCTCATTTTAATTATAGCTTTTTCAAATGGTAGTTTTGATTTTTCTTTTATTTCTCTTCTTAAAGGAGAGACAACACATATTGAAAGGACTATTTTTTTTGAAATAAGGATTCCAAGGGTTATCCTTGCATGTTTAGTTGGTTCAAGCCTAGCCATTTCAGGAGCCTGTTTACAAGGTTTATTTAGGAATCCATTGGCAGACCCAGGTCTTATAGGTGTTTCAGCTGGAGCAGCTTTAGGAGCTTCAATTATAATTGTTTTTGGTTCAACGATATTTTCAAAATTTGTACTCTCCACTTTTTTACTTCCAATTGCTGCATGTATTGGTTCAGGTGTAGTAATTTTCTTACTTTTCCTTCTTACAAAAGGATTTGGTCATCAAGGAGTAACATATATGCTTCTTGTTGGTATTGCTATTAATGCAATTGCTTCTGTTGGTATAGGTATTCTTACTTTTATAAGTA
Organism: uncultured PS1 clade bacterium; assembly: GCA_902533755.1. Taxonomy (GTDB): domain Bacteria; phylum Pseudomonadota; class Alphaproteobacteria; order MED-G09; family MED-G09; genus AG-430-B22. The sequence goes on along the minus strand of CACANC010000014.1, from coordinate 5,595 downwards.
CAGACTCTGAACTGCGGGGTTTAACTTTTTGGACTATGGGTAGTTTTGGAGGAATTACATGGCCTTTATTATTGCCAGCAATTTTTATTATAATTATAGCATTTTTCTTTCTATCACCAGTTCTTAGAGATTTAGATATCTTACAATTAGGAGAGTCTGAGGCAAAAAGTCTCGGCATTGATGTCCAGAAGTTAAAATATAGGGTAATTTTTACATCTGCCGCAACTGTAGGAGCAAGTGTTGCTTTATCAGGAATGATTGGATTTGTTGGTTTAGTTGTTCCTCATTTAGTTAGATTAATTGCTGGAGTAAATCACTCTTATGTTATCATAGGGTCTGCATTATTAGGCTCTTCGCTTATGGTTATAGCTGATTTATTAGCCAGAACATTAATCCAACCCGCAGAACTTCCAGTAGGATTAATAACAAGTGCAATTGGATCACCTTTTTTTCTATGGTTAATATTTAGGATAAATAAAGCATGAGCATTTATTCAGAGAAAATTTCTCTTAAATATAACGATAAGAGTATTTTGGAAGATATTAATATTGAGATTAAAAAAGGAATGATTTTATCTATTCTTGGTCCTAATGGCGCTGGAAAATCATCTTTATTAAATATTTTATCTGGAGATATTGAGTCAAACATAGGTAATGTATTTTATGATAATACAGATATAAAAAATATATCGATACAAGAAAGAGCTTTTATAAGAAGTGTGATGTCTCAAAACCAGCCCATTGTTTTTGACTTTAGTGTAAGAGATATCGTTGAAATGGGTTGGCTTGATAAAGGTAATATAAGATATTCCAATAATATTAATAACGCAATTATCGGTGTCTTAAATGATTGTGAGATTGCTCACCTAGAAAAAAGAAAATTTAACACTTTATCTGGCGGCGAACAAAGAAGAGTTCATTTCGCAAGATCACTAATACAATTATGGCGAGAGTCAGATAATAAAGATTCAAGATATCTTATGTTGGATGAGCCCACATCAAATCTAGATTTATCTCATCAAATAAAATTAATGAATATGTTAAAGAAATTAGCGAATGATGGGGTTGGTATATTGCTGATTTTACATGATCTTAATTTGGCTTTTAATTTTTCTGATTATATTGCAATAATTAAAAATGGAAAATTATTTGCCTATGATAAACCCTTAAATATTATTGATAAAAATATTTTAGAAGATGTTTTTGAGTTAACATTTAATGTGGATATTATTGATAACAAAATTAATGTAAATTATATCTAATATGCTTAATAAAATTAAATATGAAAATGATGCTATTTCTCTACTTCGAGGAAGTAATATGGCCATTTTGTCTACATTATCAAAAAAATTTGAAGAATTTCCTTTTGGCAGTTTCATAACTTACATAACTGATCAAAATAGATCAGTATACATATACGCAAGTGATTTAGCCGAACATACAAAAAATATCCATAATAATTCTAAATCATGTATTACAATATTTAATACAAATAAAGATGGGGATAAGCAAAATAGCTCCAGATTAAGCATTATGGGCCATTTTCAAAAAGTTGAATCTAATGATCTTAATAAATGTGAGGAGCGCTTTTTTAAGTTTTTACCAGAAAGTAAAAAATACTCGCAAACCCATGATTTTAATTTTTATAAAATGAAACCTAGCAAAATTAGATGGATTGGTGGTTTTGGAGAAATAGCTTGGTTAAATGATAAGAATTGGCAAATAAGTAATCCTGATTGGAGTGAAGAAGAGGGCTCTATGATTAATCATATGAATGAAGATCATAATGATGTGGTTGTTTCTTGTTTGAAGGGATTTCACGATATTGATGACGAAGCTTGCTCAATGATTGGTATAAATATTGATGGATATTACATAAAATCTAATAAAGTTATCTATTATATTCCTTTTGAAAAGCCTTGCTTAAATTCTAAGGAAATAAGAGCCGCATTAGTGGATCATGCCAACTTATTTAAAAGTTAAAAAAACTCTTTCAATATTAAGATTAATTTGCTGTAAATAAACTTCATATATTTAATTCAGGGAGTAATTATGAAAAATTTATTATTTATTTTAACATTATTGGTTTCAGTTAATACATTCGCTGACGGACATGTAAAGCCGGCAGACGGAGCTTTTACAACATTAAATGTTGCAGCAAAAGATATTGATAGATATGTTGGTTTTCTTAAAAGTAATTCAGATGCATTTAAGGCAATAGGATCAAGTGATGCTGGTGTTTGTGTTACTAGATCAGGTAATGATTACCCTGGAGAATTAATGGTATGGAACGCTTTCCCAAGTGTAGAAGCAGCAATGGTAGGATCTTTAAAATATGACCCCTATAAAGCAGGTGGTCAAATAACAAAACTACGCGAATTAAAACACTCTGCCATATGGAAGTCTCTAAAAAGTTTTAGATTGGAGCCAGGTCACGAAGTTGTTTCAAGAGTAAAAGTTAAACAAGAAAATATAAATGCTTTTGTTAATAAGATGGCAGAACTAGAAAAAGAAATTCAAAGCAACGGACATCCTGATTTTTTCAACGGAGTTTTTGTGTCTATTGCTGGTGGTTTTGAAAGCCAAACTCTAATGCTTAGAAGTATAACAAGCTCGGCTTCAGATCAAGGAAAAATAGCTGATGAATATTTTGAGGGAAATTACAATACCTTTAATGAGGCAATGGCATTATCAGAGGGATTTGTTTCAGAGCAAATTCAGGTTTGTGAACAAACATATAAGCGTTAAAAATAGGTTCTTATTATGAGTGAAGTAGGTATTTCATCTATAGTTGGTTATATACCAAAGTTAAGATTATTAAGAAAAAGCGTCGCAGAATCTAATGCTTGGCTTGCCCCAAACCTTATGGGGAAAAGCAAAGGAACTAGATCTATGGCTAGCTGGGATGAAGACAGCGTAACCATGTCTGTTGAAGCAGCTAGAAGATTGCTTGGACCTGAAGACGATAGATCACATGTAGACAATGTTTTTTTAGCTTCTACTACAATGCCATTTGCAGATAGATTAAATTCAGGGATAGTCCGAGCTGCGCTAACATTGGAAGAATCAACACAATGTACTGATATATCTTCAACCTTAAAATGTGGAACAACAGCCTTAATAAATGCTATTTCATCTGTTCAATCTGGTAAAAGCAATTATTCTCTAGTTTTATCATCTGATAAAAGAAAATCGCGAGTTGGAAGCGCACAAGAACTTGATTTTGGTGATGCTTCTGCAGCTATTGGAATTAGTGACAATAATATTATTGCAAAAGTGTTAGCTACATCATCAGTTTCAGTTGATTTTGTTGATCATTTTAGAGCTCCAAATGAGGAATTTGATTATAATTGGGAAGAAAGATGGATTAGAGATGAGGGATATTTAAAAATTATTCCTAAACTAATTAATAATTTACTTAAAGAAAATGATATAAACCCCTCAGAAATAAAGAAATTTATACTTCCATGTATTTTTCCTAGGGTACCACAAACGATTTCAAAGATTTGTGGTATTGATCCAGAAAATGTTGTTGATAATTTAGCATTAAATGTTGGTGATTCCGGATCAGCTCATCCTCTATTAATGTTAACTCATGTTTTAGAGAATGCTGAACCAAATGAAAAAATACTAGTTTGTTCATTTGGAGGAGGTGGTGATGCAATTCTTCTAGAAACAACTAAATTAATTAGCAAATTTGAAAATGATGAGTCTATTTCAACGCTATTAGATAATGGTGTTGAAGAGACTAACTATATGAAATATTTAACTTTTAATGATCTTGTTAAATGGGAAAAAGGTATGAGAGGCGAAATTGATAGAAAAACAGCCCTAACAACTCTTTATAGGCATAATGATGCCATTATAGGTCTAGTTGGAGGCAAATGCTCTAAAACAGGAACAATACAATTTCCTGCATCAAGAGTATCTGTAAGCCCCAATAGTCCTGATATCGATACGCAAGAGCCATATAAACTTTCAGAAAAGAGAGCAAATATACTTTCTTGGTCCGCAGATTACCTTTCATTTTCAGTAAATCCTCCTAATTATTATGGAATAGTATCTTTTGAGGAGGGCGGAAGAATTATGATGGATTTCACAGACGTTGGAGAAGGTGAAATAGAATCAGGTAAAGATGTTAAAATGGTTTTCCGAATTAAGGCTATCGATGAAGCAAGAGGCTTTACAAGATATTTTTGGAAAGCTGTACCTATTTAAAGTGAATTATGATAATAAAAATTAAACGGAACGGAGAATTTTATGGCTTCAGGAATTAAGGATAAGGTTGCAATCTTAGGAATGGGTTGTTCAAAATTTGGTGAAAGATGGGATACTAGCCCAGATGACCTTATGGTCGAGGCTTATATTGAAGCTCTTGATGATGCTGGAATAGAGCCAAATCAACTTGATGCTGCTTGGTTTTCTCATCATATAGATGATATTGGTGCCGGTAAGGGTGGCACACCTATGTCAATAGCTTTAAGACTTCCAAATATTTCTGTAACTAGAGTAGAAAACTATTGTGCATCTGGGTCTGAGGCTTTTAGAGGTGCTGTTTATGCAGTCGCAGCTGGTGCAGCTGATATAGCAATTGCACTTGGTATGGAAAAATTAAAAGATACAGGTTACGGAGGTTTACCAGCGACAAATTATGGTACTTTTGGTCCACAAATTGGACCATCAGGATCTGCACCTGGTAATTTTGCACAATTAGCTTCAGCTTATAGAGCTAAGCATGGTGTTTCAGCCGAAGATATGAAAAGGGCTATAGCTCATGTATCTGTGAAAAGTCATGCTAATGGAGCAAAAAACCCAAAAGCCCATCTTCAAAAGGAAGTTACTGAAGAACAAGTATTAAACGCACCAATGATTGCAGAACCTCTTGGACTTTTTGATTGTTGTGGTGTTTCAGATGGAGCTGCTGCAGCGATCGTAACAACTCCAGAAATAGCTAAAAGTCTTGGTAAAGATAATCTTATTAGTGTTAAGGCTCTTCAATTATCAGTTTCTAATGGTCTAGAATCTCATCACAATACTTGGGATGGTTCTTATTTTCATACAGTTAGAATAGCTGCAAAAAAGGCCTATGCTGAGGCTGGTATCACAAAACCAAGAGAAGAAGTATCAATGATGGAAGTACATGATTGTTTCTCAGTTACTGAATTGGTAACAATGGAAGACCTTTTCATATCTGAAGAAGGACAAGCCGTAAAAGATGTTATGGATGGCTTTTATGACGCTGATGGCCCTGTTCCTTGTCAAATAGACGGTGGATTAAAATGTTTTGGACATCCTATAGGGGCTTCAGGTTTAAGAATGCTCTATGAAATGTATCTTCAGCTTCAAGGTAGAGCAGATAAGAGACAGTTAAAGAATCCTTCAATAGGATTGACTCATAACCTAGGCGGGCAACCAGCTAACAATGTTTGTTCAGTAGCAATTATAGGATCTTTATAACTAATCCTTTGAATACCCATCATTAATTGCTTTTAGGTAACCTGAATAATTAGGTTGATCAATAGATAGTTTTGCCATTGTTGTTCTAATCAAATGATCCTTTAATTCATTATCATCTCTATCTAGCTCTTTATTAGTT
>CACANC010000013.1 GCA_902533755.1 uncultured PS1 clade bacterium | reverse complement strand
TATTCTTGCCTTGACCAAGTTATCTTCTGATTTGTCTACATATATAAAACCTAGTGCTAAAAGAATTAACCCAATAAAATTTATGGCTATAATTCTTGCCCCTAAAGATCTTGGTTTAAATAAATTAAGCATATTTTTTATTGGTTAAATCTGTATCCAACTCCATATAAAGTTTCAATAGAGTTAAAACCTTTATCAATTGCTTTAAATTTTCTTCTAATTCTTTTGATATGACTGTCAATAGTCCTATCATCAACATATAAATCATCACTATATGCTGCAGACATCAGTTGATCTCTATTTTTTACATACCCAGGTCGATTTACTAAACTTTCAAGTAATAAAAACTCTGTGACAGTTAATTTTATTCTTTCTTCCTTCCAATGACATTCATGACGATCCATATTTAAAAGTAAATTTCCACGCTTAATTAAAGAGTCACTATTGACTTCATTTTCTTTACTCGAAGATGATGTCCTTTTAAGTATTACTTTCACTCTTTCAATTAATAATTTTTGAGAAAAAGGTTTAGTAATATAGTCATCAGCACCCATTTTTAATCCTAATAGTTGATCAATTTCGTCATCTTTAGATGTTAGGAAAATAACTGGTATGTCAGACGAATTTCTTAGTTTTTGTAATACTTCTAATCCATCCAATCTTGGCATTTTAATATCTAGTATTGCTATATCAAAATTATTATATTTAAGGGCTTCTAGCCCAGCTATTCCGTCCGAATATGTTTCGACCTCAAATTTTTCAGACTTCAAAGCAAGGCTGAGTGATGCCAGAATATTTTGATCATCATCTATCAAACAAATTTTTACCATTTACCTAATAAATTAATTTATTTTTTTGAAAAAGTATATAATACCTTATTTATAAGTTTATAACTTTCTGTTATAAATATTTATTAATTTTAGTGAGTATAAAATTGGAAAATATTGGTGAAAATTTTTCTAAAGTTGGGCCTGATAGTCATGGCTTTAAAAATCTTAAAAAAGTTAATTGGAATCTTAACAGAGATGATATTTACGATATAACTATTTCAAATGGGCAAGGTTTATTATCAAAAGATGAAGTTCTTGTTGTTGAAACTGGAGTGCATACTGGTCGATCGGCTAATGATAAATTTATTGTGAAAAATAATCAAAATGAAAACTCAATTTGGTGGGATAATAATAAATCAATTACTGAAGAAAATTTTGATAACCTATATGAAGATGTTTTGGATTTTTGTGAAGAAAAGGAATTATATGTTCAAGATTTATTTGGTGGAGCAGATCTTGATTACCGATTAAGTACAAGAGTTTATACAGAATATGCTTGGCATTCTCTGTTTATACAAAATTTGTTAATTGAAGTTAAAGAAGAAGAAAAATCTGAATTTAATCCTGAATTTATAATAATTGATATACCAAGTTTTAAAGCTGATATATCAAGACATGGTTGTTCTTCTGAAACTTTAATTGCAGTTAATTTTGAAAAAAAATTAGTTATAATTGTAGGTACTTCATATGCAGGAGAAATTAAAAAATCTGTTTTTTCAATGCTGAATTATATACTGCCCCCTAAGAATGTTATGCCTATGCATTGCTCAGTCAATGTTGGTTCAGATGATGATCCAGCAATATTTTTTGGTTTATCTGGAACTGGAAAAACAACTCTATCAGCCGATCCAGATAGAATTTTAATTGGTGATGACGAACATGGTTGGTCAAGTAATGGTGTTTTTAATTTTGAGGGTGGTTGCTATGCAAAGATGATTAGATTGTCTGAACAAGCTGAACCTGAGATTTATCAAACAACAAAATTAAGAGGAACAATCTTGGAGAATGTTGTTATTGATAAATATTCTGGAGAAATTGATTTAAACGATAGTTCACTGGCTGAGAATACAAGAGGTGCTTATCCCTTATCTTTTATTCCTAATGCTAGTGAAACAGGAAGAACATGTATGCCAAAGAATATCATTCTATTAACATGTGATGCGTTTGGAGTTCTGCCGCCAATTGCGAAACTATCAGCTTCACAAACTATGTATCATTTTCTTTCGGGCTATACTGCAAAAGTTGCTGGAACCGAAAAAGGAGTAACTGAACCAGAAGCGACTTTTTCTGCATGTTTTGGGGCTCCATTTATGCCAAGACACCCTTCTGAGTATGGAAAATTATTACAAAAACTTATTGCTGAACATAGTGTGAAATGCTGGCTTGTTAACACAGGTTGGACAGGTGGACCTTATGGTGCAGGAGAGAGAATGCCAATTGGCGCGACACGGAAATTATTATCATCAGCACTCACTGGTTCTTTATTATCTTCAGAAATGAGAATTGATGAAAATTTTGGTTTTGAAGTCCCATCAGCTGTTGAAGGAGTTGAAACAAAAATTCTTAATCCAAGAGAAACTTGGGATGATAAAGAAGGTTATGATCTCCAAGCTCAGAAGTTAGTCAAAATGTTTTCTGATAATTTTGACGTATTTAAACCATATGTAGATATTGATATTATAGACGCTGCCCCAAATCTTCAAGCTGCAGAATAAAAATTAATGAGCTTCATCCCAATTCTTTCCATAATTTGTGTCCGCAATAAGAGGAATATTTAGTTCTAATATTGGTAAATGAGCATTTTCCATCTCTCCTCTTATAATTTTCATAGACTCTTCACAGTTTTCTTCTTGTGTTTCGAAGATTAATTCATCATGAACTTGCAAAAGCATTTTTGTACCTAATTCTATTAATTTTTTATTCTCAGATAAAATAATCATTGCTCTTTTAATTATATCGGCTGCCGACCCTTGTATGGGCGCATTAATTGCCGCTCTTTCCATGAATGATCTAGTAGCTGCATTTTTGCTATTTATGTCTTCTACAAGACATTTTCTGCCAAATAAAGTTTTTACAAAACCATTTTCACTAGCAAATTTTTTTGTTTCATCCATATAATCTTTTATTAAAGGATATTTACTAAAGTAAGCTTTGATAAATTCAGAAGACTCTGTACGACTAATATTAAGCTGTTTCGCTAAACCAAATGCTGAAATGCCATAAATTATTCCAAAGTTAATTGCTTTTGCATTTCTTCTAATTTCAGGTGTCATATCACTTAATGGTATATTAAATACTTCGGAAGCTGTAGCTGAATGGATGTCTATTCCTTCAAGAAAAGCCCTTATAAGATTTCTTTCATTAGCAATATGCGCAATTAATCTTAGCTCTATCTGACTATAATCTGAGCTAATAAGTACATTTCCTTTTTCTGGAACAAAAGCCTTTCTTATCATTCTTCCATCTTCAGTTCTAATGGGAATATTTTGTAAATTCGGATCTGATGAAGCTAATCTTCCTGTAGAAGTGGTTGCCATTGAAAAAGAAGAGTGAATTCTATTTGTCTTCTCATTTAAATATGTTGGTAAAGCATCAGAATAAGTTGTTTTTAGTTTTGATAGAGCTCTCCATTCAAGTAAAAGTTTTGGAAAATCATGGCCTTCGTTAGCTAGATTTTCCAATACTTCTGCACTAGTTGACCATGAGCCAGTCGATGTTTTTTTTCCGCCTGATAATTCAAGTTTATCGAATAATATTTCACCTACTTGTTTTGGCGAACCAAGATTAATTTCTTCATCAATTAACTTATAACAGTCTTTCTCTAAGATATTTAATTTTCTTTCGAAAACTTTTGATAATTCATTTAATTTATTTTTATCTATCGAAATTCCATTATTCTCCATATTCATTATGATTTTTGCTAATGGTTTTTCTATAATTTCATATATTTTAACTTGCTGACTTTGGACTAGTGAAGACTTTAATCTTTTCCATAACCTTAAAGTCATATCAGCATCTTCAGCCGCGTATTTTCCAGCTTCTAAAATGCTTAATTCTTGGAAAGTTTTCTTATCTTTTCCACTACCTACCAGTTCCTTAAACGATATTGCTTTATGATTAAAATAATATTCTATTAGAGTATCGAGTTTATGTCTTATTCCTCCCGATCCTAAAGAGTATGACATCAGCATGGTATCATCGTAATTCTGAATTTTTATATTATATTTATCTAAAACTAGAGCATCGAATTTCATGTTATGTAGAATTTTTTTTATTCCATTATCCTCTAATAGTATTTTTAGTATTTTTATTGCTTCATCAAAGTCTATTTGTTTATTTTCTTCTTCGTCATGCAATAAAGGTACATAACAAGCATCATTTTCGGATGTGCAAAGAGAAAATCCTATCATATCAGCTTTAACGGCATCTAGGGAGTTTGTTTCAGTATCAAAAGCAACATATCCTATATTATCTGACTTAAGAATCCATCGCTTTAAATCATCTACAGTATATATTATTTTATATTTTTCTATATCAAATTTAGGGTTGACTTCTTCTATCTTGTTTTGGTTATCAGTTGCTTTCTTTTCAAATTTTTCAACTTGATTCGAGGCTATAATTTTCTCAGATTCAACATTTAATTCTTTAGATTTCTTTTCAGTAAGTGTCTTAAATTCCATTTCTTTTAGAAAACTAATTAGTTTTTCAGCATCTATGTCTTTTAAGGTAGTTTCATCTATGGGTATTGGAAGTGGAACATCATTTTTAAGAGTGACTAACTGCTTGCTTATATAAGCTTGATTTTCAAATTCAATTAAATTTTCACGTCTCTTTTTTTGTTTAATCTTTTCAGAATTTTTAAACAAACCTTCCAAGTCATCATACTCATTAATCAATAAAGCAGCAGTTTTAATTCCTATTCCTGGAATACCAGGAATATTATCTACTGAGTCACCTGCTAAAGACTGAACATCAATTACTTTTTCTGGGTAAACTCCAAATTTTTCTAAAACATCTTCTCTCTTAAATACTTTTCCTTTCATAGTGTCTAACATAGAGACATTATCAGAGACTAACTGCATTAAATCTTTATCAGATGATACAATTGTGACCTTCATATTTTGCTTTTGTGCTTCTTTTGTATAACTAGCTATCAAATCATCTGCTTCATAACCAATTAGCTCAACGAAAGGTATATTAAAGGCAGATGTTGCTTTTCTAATTACTGGAAATTGAGGTATTAAATCTTCCGGAGCTTCTGATCGATTAGCTTTGTACTCTGGATAGATATCATTTCTGAATGTTTTTCCTGAAGCATCAAAAACAACAAGGAGATTGGTAATACCTTTTTTATCTTTTTCTTCTCTTACTAATTTATCAAGCATATTACAAAAACCAGATATTGCTCCAACCGGGAACCCATCAGACTTTCTAGTTAATGGTGGAAGTGCATGGTACGCTCTAAAAATGTAAGTAGACCCATCTACTAAACATATGTGTTGTTTTTGGTTTTTCATTGGTATTCTTTAATTACTATTATGACATTAACTTTAATGTGGTAAAAGAGAATATAATTTATATTTAATTTTAATATGTCGATAAATAATTTACCAGATGATGCGATAAGCATACACAATCTCTCTAAAAAGTTTAAGAATCCTGATGGAAAAGGTTTTTTTTATGCTCTTGATAATGTTTCTTTATCTATACCAAGAGGTTCAATATTTGGTTTGCTTGGTCCAAATGGCGCTGGAAAATCTACTTTTATTAATATCCTTGCAGGATTAACAATTAAGACATCAGGTGAGGCGATTGTTTGGGGTAATGATATAGACAAGCATCCGAAGGCTTCTAGATCATCTTTAGGAGTTGTTCCCCAAGAATTAACAATTGACCCTTTTTTTACTCCAAAAGAATCTCTTGAGCAACAAGCCGGACTATATGGAGTTAGACCAAAGGATAGAAACATAGATTATATACTTCGTATGCTAGATTTAGAGGATAAATCAGAGGCATATTCTAGAACTTTATCAGGAGGCATGAGAAGAAGATTATTAGTGGCAAAAGCAATGGTTCACAGACCACCAATATTAATTCTTGATGAGCCTACGGCTGGTGTTGATATTGAGCTAAGAGTTCAGCTTTGGGATTATGTTCGGAAACTTAATGAGAATGGAACAACAATTATCCTGACAACTCATTATCTTGAGGAAGCAGAGGAGCTATGCGATAAAATAGCTATTTTGGATAAAGGAAAAATTGTAAAATCTGCTTCAAAAAAAGATTTATTAGAAGATGCAGATTCCAAAACTATTTCTCTTAAGGTAAAAGATATTCCAGATATTAATCATCCAATATTATTAGAGCTTGGTGCAATTTTTAACAAAAATAATGAGCTGATTATCAATTTTAATCCTAAAATTATTAGTTCAAGAGAAATATTAGCAAAAATTGAAGAGGCTGATGTTAAACCCTTTGATTTTGATGTAACAGGCGCTTCTTTAGAAACTGTATTCCTATCTATAACTCAAAAGAAATGAAATGGAAGAGAATTTAATACAATAGATATTTAAATAAAAAAAACGGCAGTTAGAAACCGCCGTTTTTCTTTCATATTTTTATTATAATTTAGAATTGAAGACCAAGTGTGATACCAGCAGTTTGTGGATCCATTAGGAATTCGTTTCTAAACATACCTGATGTATTTTCAGTATGATAATGTGCAATTACATTAGAGTCATCAGCAAGGTTTTGACCCCATATTCTTACATACCAGCCATTTTCAACTGATGCGAATGTTATACTTGCATTAATATTATCATATTCATCAATACCGTCTCTAGGTCCTTTGTAAGGACGTGACCACATATTATCTTGCCAGTAGTAATCTATTCTTGCTGTAGCAACTACACCTGGGTTGATAAGTCTATCGTATTGTAGTCCAACAGAATATGACACTTCAGGTGAATAAGGTAATGGATTGCCACTGATATCGATTGCTTTTGATATGCCAAGTGTACCATCTTCAGCCATTAATCCAGCTGCAGTAAGTTTACCATCAATGTTAGCACAATGACCTATTGTAGGTAATGCACCCATACCACCAATTTGAACTAGTGGATTAAGTGTTCCACTAGGATCAGCTGATGTAAAACCATCAACAGATAGTGTTTTAGGAGCTGCAATCATATCTAGTGCACCTGCAGTTGGATCAAGATTGAGAAGTCCTCCACCTATGCCGGCAAGTAAACCCATTCTTGGGAAAGCCATAGTACCCCAGCTATCAATACATCTAATTTGCCATAGACTAGGATCATTATTACCCTTATTGGTAGGATTAATATCCGTTGTTCCGCTAGCATATTTAGTATCAAGTACTGATCCATTAAATTCCACAGTTAAACCAGGAATTGATTGAACTTTCCATTGTAATTCAACTTCAAATCCAGTCATCTCAGCATCTAAGTTTACATTTACAGCTGTACGATTAGTAATTTTTGTTGTTTGCATACCATCATATTTGTAATGGAAAGCAGATAGGTTGGTTAACAAAGTACCATCAAATAATATATTCTTTGTTCCAAGTTCATATGCATCAATCATTTCTCCATCTGATTCTGTAGGTACGCCAGGATATTGAGCTGGATTAACAATTGGGTTGAACATACCTGGTCCATAACCTTTTGAATAAGAGAAATATACTAATGTATCATCTGTAAATTCAAGATCAGGTGTCCAGTTTACTACAAATCGTCCAGTTACTTCTTCTTCAGTTATTTCAGTAGGTAAGCCGTATGTTGCTCTTTGTTCACCTAAAGCAGGAAAATCAGCTAATGTATTTTGAGCTGGTCCAGTTTGACCTGTAAGAATACCAAACAAATTTGGATCGCTTGTTTGAACTGTTGCAAAAACTGGAACTCCAGGAGCTGTTCCACCGGCTAGAATAATTGAATTTAATAATAAGGATCTATCAAGAACAGTTTTTGTAACATCATTATGTCTTACACCAACAGACAAACTCCAATCTTCATTGAAGTCATATGTTCCATCGATATATAAGCCAATAGTTTCTGTTTTTGCTGGCTTACTCTCATTTCTAAAATGTCCAGGCCATAATCTTAGGCCTTGCAGAGCAGGGAATAAACTCGCTACATCACCACCATTAAAATATACATCATAAATAGTGTGAGCTTCTCCTTCTCCATAATTAGCGCCTGCTTGGAAATTAAATGGCCCATCTAGATCTGATATAATTTGGATTTCAGCATAATAACCGTCTGAATCTAAATAGGAGGTATCATATGCCGCAGGGAAATCAACATCGCCATAATAACCACCATTAAATATACCACCTGCATCAGGAGAAAAATCTGATAATGGTGTAACTCCACCAGGGAAAGCTGGGTTAAATGGACTTAATTTTGTATCTGTTCCTGAATTTGAGTAATCCTGTTGAGACATAACAAAGTTAGTATATTTAGCGGCTCTAACAGCAACTAAATAATCATCATTTATTTTTGTTTCTAATTTTAATGAAAAACCTTCTTCCTTAGTAATATAGGTAGGATCACGCCACATATTAACTGTTCTTTCACCAACTACATTACTTGATTTTGTGTAATCAAGTGGTGAGAAACCAAGTAAACCTGATAATGCAAGTGTAATGCCATTTAATCCAGAAGCGCCAAGTGGAGCTCCGTCATATCCAATCTTATTTGGATGACAACCCCAGTTAGGTGTTTCAGTAGCATGACACATTGTTCTTCCTGCACGCGCTCTTGTACTATTTTCAGCAAGTCTGAATGCAGTAAGCGTTAAATTTGTGTTTTCAGAAAGGTTAGCTTTTAAAATGGCACGGAATTGATCCATATTTCTTCCATCAATATCGTTACCTGTTACATTATTAGTTGTGAAACCATCCCTTGCTTGAGACATTCCAGAAACTCTTAATGCAACATTATCCCCCATTGGGATATTAAGCGCTAACTTCATCACTTCGTGATTATAGTTACCAAGTGAAATTTCACCCGACCCCTCAATTTCTCCCATTACTGGCTGTTTAAAATTAATATTAACAACACCACCTGTAGCTGTAGAACCATATAGAGTACCTTGAGGACCACGAAGAACTTCGATTCTCTCTATATCAAAAAATTCTCCTTCAACAATTCTTAAACCACCAAAAGGAATCTGATCGACATGAAGTGCAACTTTGGCTGAACCTGAAGCACCTGTTTGAAGGTTTTGAACACCACGGATAGCAAAATTAGCCCCTGTGAAATTTGATCTCGCGAAATGAACATTAGGCATTGCTAATTGAACATCCATAAAATTATCAAGCTGTTTTAAAGCAATTGCATCGCTATCAAAAGCTGATACAGCAATAGGAACATCTTGAAGATTTTGCTCAGTTTTTTGAGCGGTCACAATTATTTCTTCAATTTGATTCGATAATTCTTGTGATTTGACTATTCCAGTAAAAAGTAATGGTGTCAAAATAGCTAGCACAGCTATCCTTATAGTATATTTATACATTATTTTTGTCCTCCCCAAATTTTACGCTTTCTTATTATTATTATTGGATATGTAAAAATTAACCTAATTATAAAATATGAGGACTATTATTCAATTAATAAATTATTATTATTTATAATATAAATAGTTATATACTTATTAATTCTTGTAAATAATAGTTATGGATATATAAGTGTTTTATTAATAAAATTTAGATTTCTTAGCTAATAATAATAACAAATCATAAAAAATCTTTTATTCATTGAGGAGGAGGCTTAATGCTTTTTAGGAAAATCCATTTATTATCAAAAAAAATAATTCTACCTACATTACTTATAGTTTTATTAGCATCAAATAATATTGATGCACAAAGTACACCTACATTAGATATTGAAGAAATTGTTGTTACATCAACAAAGAAAAATACAACTCTTCAAGAAACACCTGTGTCAGTTTCTGTTATTCAGATGGAGGATATTGAAAGACTAGCAATTAGTGATATTCTTGATCTACAAAGCTCTGTTCCATCCTTACAAATAAATCAGACACAATTTGCAGCTCAAAATACATTCCAAATTCGTGGATTTGGTAATGGTGCAAATAATCCTGGTGTTGAACCATCAGTTGCTATTTCAATTGATGGTGTAATGATTTCTAGAAATCAGTCTGCAATCAATGATCTCATAAGTGTTGAAAGAGTTGAAGTTATCAAAGGACCTCAATCAACCTTGTTTGGTAAGAATGCGATAGCAGGTGTGATTAATATCACCACTGCTTTACCAGAAAGTGATTTTGGTGGAAAATTTCAAATAACTGCAGGCGAATATAGTCTCAGTAAAATTGGTGGAACTGTAACTGGACCAATTTCAGAAAATACTTCATTTAGATTATCAGCATCTTCTCATAAAAGAGATGGCTATACTAAAAATTTAGAACTTGGAACAGAAATTAATGACAGAGATCGATATGCAATAAGAGCACAACTTCTAAGTCAATTAAGTGAAAACTTAACTGTAAGAATTATTGTTGATAAAGATGAAGCTGAAGAAGTTTGCTGTACCACTGCTGCTTTATTAAATGGTGCAGTCACAATTGGCGCAGATGCATTATTGGCCCCTGGTAAAACTACAATAATAAATCCTGTAAACACATTTGGTTATCAAACCTACCTTAACTTTGATCCAGCAGGTAGCATTGAGAATCAAGGCATTTCTTTGCATGTAGATTATGATTTAGGTTTTGCAAATCTAAGCTCAATTACAGCCTATCGTGAAAGCGAACAAGATGTTAATGGTGATGTTGATTTCAGCTCAATGCCTTTATTAACTAATGGTATCTACGATGAGTTTGAAACATTTACACAAGAATTCAGACTTACTTCAAATAATGATGGGCCACTACAATGGATGGTAGGAGCTTTTTATCAAGATGAAACAGTAAAGCATGATAGAACTGTTTTTTATAAAGAACTAATTGGACCATTCGTTGATTTAATTTTATCCCCTGTAGGAACAAGCTTGAACGGAATAGCTAGTCAGGTTGCTGTATCTGCATTGGCTCAAATTTCAGCTTTACCTTCAGCCGTTCAAAACGTTTTATTAGGAGCTCCAGTCTCATTCCCGCCTCTAAGTCCCGTTCAAATTGGAACTGTCCTTGCAGGAGGAACTACTGGTAATCCTTTATTGGATGGTGCAATAGGTGCAACAATTCCTGGAATTGCGGCAAACACAAGAGGCACTTGGTACAAAACTAATGGCGGTCTTCAGAATGAACTTTTTGATATGGATAACGAAGCTTTTAGTATTTTTGCTCAAATTGATTATGATATTACTTCACAAACCTCAATTTCTCTTGGAGTAAGTTATTCTGAAGATACAAAAGAGGTTGTTTCAAATGTTGTAATTGATGATGAATTCGCGGCAATACCTTTCATTTTAAATCCTGCTACTGCAGCATTAACTGGTTTCCAATTTTTTCCACCTTTCTTTAATTATCCAAATGGGAATGAAGATGGAAAATGGACTTCAGACGATGTAACACATTCTATAAAACTGATGCATGAATTTGATGATAGTTTATCCATGTATGTAAGTCACTCTACAGGTTTTAAAGCTATTTCAACAAATTTGAGTGCTAACGCAACTGTTTATGCAGGCTTACCAATGGACTCACGTATTTATTATGCTGATCCTGAAGAAGCCGAAAATATTGAAATTGGACTTAAAAAGACTTTTTCAAATGGATATGTAAATCTTGCTTTATTTAATATGTCTGTTGAAGGATATCAGTCAAATCTATTTATTGGAACAGGATTTAATTTGGTTAATATTGGTGAGGAACTTCATAGAGGTTTTGAAATTGATTCATTATTTTTCCTTTCTGAGAACTTAGTAGTTACTTTTGCTGGTAGTTATATTGATGCTAGTTTTGAGGATTTCAAAAATGGTCCATGTGATAGAACATTTGTTCCGCCTGCATCTGATGATTGCCCAATAGTTAATGGAGGTCCAGCGAGAGTCAAGGACTTCACTGGAAGAACTCCATCAGGCGTTCCAGAAATCGCTATCACTGTTTCAGCAACATATTCCTTTGATTTAACCTCTAACACCTCTGGTTATATTAGAGGTGAATATGTTTATGAAAATGAGCATCAAGCTACAGACGCTGTTCCTGTTGAAGTACCAAATGCATTAAGAGAAGTCGGTACTTTAAATGCAAGTTTTGGATTAAAACATGAACCTTCAGGATTTGGTGTAATGGTATGGGGTAGAAATATTAATGATGATGAATATATCTACACTGGATTTAATGTACCTGGTTCACCAGGGTCATATGCTGGATACCCTGTTGTGCCAAGTATGTGGGGCATTACAATAAATAAAGATTTTTAATTTTATTAAAATAATACAATTAAACGGCGGTTTTTAACTGCCGTTTTTTTTGGTTAAAGTGTCGCATTTATTAATGTAATTTAATTACATATATATATTTTCGTGCTCTGAATAATAATTTAATAGGATAATATAATGCTTAGAATATTTTTTATTTTTATAATCTTTTTCACTTCACCTATTCTTGCGAATACATTTTCAATTGATATGTTAAATGTAAGATCTGATGGCCAGAGTATGGTCTATTCTGAAGATGTTCTTAAGGTTGAGGTTGGTGATACTGTTGTTTGGAAACCAAAAGACAAAGGTCATAATGTTGAGTTTATCATAGGCCCTGATGCTATTGAGCTACCAAAGAAAAGTAGAATCAATCAAGAGTTTACTTACACATTTGAAAAATCAGGCGTTTATTTTTACCAATGTACACCTCATAAAAGCATGGGTATGATAGCTGTGATTATTGTTGGGGATGATCTAACAAATCTTGATCAGGTAAAAAGTGTAAGAGTATTTGGTAAAAGCAAGAGAAAGCTAGAAGAGATACTTTCACTTATATAATAAAGCTTGATATTATTTTAAATTAATTTCTTCTAGTCTAATTTTTAAGAAATCATTTGCTGAGATTGCATCCTGATATTTGTTTGGAGAAGTCTTATCGATACAGTTTGGTAGTGTCTCGATCATATAGTCAGGATTTAGATGAAGAAAAAAGGGTATGGAATATCTTGGTTGATTTTTTTTCGTGCCTGTAGGATTACAAACTCGATGTGTAGTTGATTTTAAATTGTCATTTGTAAGTCTTTGAAGCATGTCACCTACATTACAAACAATTTTATTTGACCCTACATCAATTGGTATCCATTTTTTTTCTTTATTTAGAACTTCCAAACCTTCTTGTTCTGTTCCTATTAATAAGGTTATCAAATTAATATCTTCATGGGCCTCAGCCCTTAATCCTGCAGAATTATTTTTTAATTCTGGATAATGTATCATCCTTAAAATTGAATTACCTTGGTTAATTTTATTATCAAACCAATTTTCTTTTAAATTTAGCGCTATCGCTAGTAAGGATAGTATTTTTTTTCCAACTTCTTCAAAATTATCAAAAAGATTTATCAATTCATTATTTATTTCTTCAACTTCTTTAATTAATAGATTTTCAGGCATATCTTTCTTGTATTCTTGACTCCAATAGGATCTGCCATGATGCCAAAATTCTTTTTGATCTGGTATTTTCGAGTTTTTTGCTGTTTCAATCCCTAGGGGAGTGTAACCCCTTTGACCTGCTCCACCTTTTATACAATATTTATTTTTTATTTCTTCAGATTGATTGAAAAATTCAGAGGATAAATTTAAAACTTTTTTAATTAAATTAATATCAAGATCATGATCAATAATTGTGAAGAAGCCAACATCCTGGCATGCTTCAAAAATATCTTTACTGATGATATTTTTTCTTTCATTTATATTTTTAATTGAGATTGTAGGAATTTTTTCCATTTTTATCTAATTTTTCAAAGCTGTTCCCTTTAGAACAAAACCACCTAAAGGAGTATCAATTATTACCTTAACGGGTGCCCATAGATCTAGCGAATCAAAATATTTAAACCAATATCTCACAGATCCAGGTTTAGAAATTTCATCAAGAAAGTCACTTTCTTTGTAACCGACTATTGGATCAAAATAACCAATACATTTTGATGTCATAACTTCCTGCTCACCTATCTTAATTTTCTCTTCTCTTGCCGATCTAACAAATATTGTTTTAAAAGATCTTAAGCCATCAAAACCCTGTGCAATAAATTTACATGGGTCTGAATATGATCCATGAACTAAGAGTGCGCTATAAGGATCGTTACTAGTAGATCCATACTCTTCTAAAAACTCTAATGATGGTATTTCGCTATCATCATAATTTGGTTCTGCGGTTAATCTAATAGGAATATTATTCTTATATATTATTGAGCCTTTTCTTGAGCTTCCTCTCCCAGTTAAGTATGAGAATTCATATAGTTCAGGAACTAATTTATTATTATTTATAACTCCTTTACTTTCAGTTGTTGAGATGAATTTAACGAACACATCTACAATTCCTGCTGCTTCTACTTCAGTTTTAAGTGACCAGTTTTTTTTATCACTTTTAATTATGAAGTTTGCATCAGCAATTTTAATTCCTCCAAGATTTACATAATAATCTATTCTTGTTTCGGCCAGCAAGGAACAGGAAAAAATTAACAAAAAAACGACTTGAATATATTTCATTTATTTTCCGATTTATTTACCAGTAAATTTTGGTGCTCTTTTTTCCATAAAATGGTTAACCCCTTCTTTAAAATCTTCTGATAAGAAACTTTTTTCCATTTCTAAATCTCCAATTGAAGCAGCGTCATTTAAATTTTGAAAGAAAGCTTTATATATTTGAGACTTCATCACAGCAATAGATCTTGGAGACGACATATTTGTTAGATCTTTAACATATTTAAGAGTTGATTTCATAAAATCATCTTTAGGGAAGCAATTATTAATTAAGCCAATTTTATAAGCTTCTTCAGCAAGAAAAACCCTTCCTGTAAATAGAATATCCATAGCATGGGCATGCCCAATTAGTTTTGGTAATATCCAGCTAATACCATGCTCAGCAATTAAACCCCTTCTAGAAAAGGCAGTTGTAAATTTTGCGCCTTCTGCAGCAAATCTTAGATCACAAAATAAAGTCATAACTAGACCAATTCCAGCACACGGACCATTAATTGCAGCTATAATAGGTTTTCTACAGGTAGCCAAAAATCCGAATCTTGTTTGAAAATGTTCTGCAATTTTTGGACCTATAATTTCATTTGGAAGTTTTTCATCTATATCATCTTCAGGAGTAATTTTATTATTTGACTTAGTGGTTTTTTTTAAGCCCTCCATATCCGCTCCAGCACAAAAACCTCTACCAGCGCCTGTTATTATTATTGCATTAATATTTTCGCTATTTTCGATTTTCTTTATACCTTCTTTAAGGCCATTAAAAATATTAGCATTGTAAGCATTTAATTTTTCGGGTCGGTTTAAAGTTAATATGGCAATATTATCTATTTCAGAATATAAAACATCTGAGTTTAAAGAATTTATAGGTTCACTTTTCATTTAATGCTCCATTAATTAGAATAAATTAAATGTTAAAACTTGAGGCAAGGATATAATAGTATGAAATATAAAGCAATTATATGGGATTTTGGCGGCGTTATTACCTCAAGCCCTTTTGATGCTTTTAATGAGTTTGAGGAAGTAAATGGCTTACCTAAAGATATAATTCGGACTATTAATTCTGAAAATCCCGACATAAACGCTTGGGCTCAGTTTGAAAGTAATAATATTACAATTGATCAATTTGATGATTTATTTTTAAAAGAGGCAAAAGCAAAAGGTTTTGATATTAAAGGAAGAGATATTATAAAACTTTTAAAAGGCAGTATTAGAGAAAATATGGTGAGCTTCCTTAGAGAGCTTAAATCAGATTTTAAGCTTGGTTGTATTACTAATAACGTTAAGCCTTCTTTAGAAGAAAATACTGATAATGAAACAAAAGAGGCAATGTCTATATTTGATCATGTAATTGAATCTTCTATAGTAGGCATAAGAAAACCTAATCCTGAAATTTATATGATGTCATGCGATGCATTAAATGTAAGTCCTGATCAATGTATATATTTAGATGATTTAGGCATTAATTTAAAACCTGCAAGAGAGTTAGGCATGACGACTATCAAAGTAATACAACCTGAAGATGCTATCCAAGAAGTAAGAAATCTTTTAAAATAAAAGTTCACTTATGGCAGAAGAAAGTAAATATACTCCTAATTTAAGGCTTGGAATCAGACTAAAAACTCTTATTCTTCTTAGGTCTGTGGCTGTCGTTGGGCAACTATTAACCTGTTTAGTAGTAGGTAACATTCTACTTTTTAAATTACCATATTTTGAAGTCTATATGACTATTGGTGCTTTGGCTTTATCTAACCTAATTTTATTCCTTTTATACTCTTGGAACAAAAGGCTGAGTGAAACAACAACTACTTTTATAATAGGTGGTGATATAATTCAATTAGCGCTTTTAGTTTTTTTCACGGGTGGGTTATCAAATCCATTTGTGATGCTTTTCATTGTGCCAATAGCTATTTCTATTGATAATCTTCCAGTTAGATCTTCATTTATCCTAATTATATTAACACTTGTATCCGTATCTTTAATTGGACTTTATAATTATCCATTAATCCAAAGTGATCTTTCTTATTTAGCTAACCCTCCTATAGTCACTATTGGAATTTGGTTTTCCTTGCTGGTAACTATTCTATTTTTATCTCTATATGTTGGAAGGTTGGCTAATGAATCTAGAGAGGTATCTAGGGCCCTTAAGGTTACAGAGGAATTATTATCTAATGAACAGAATTTATCTTCTTTAGATGGATTGGCTGCAGCTGCAGCTCACCAACTGGGTACCCCATTAGGATCGATAAATTTAATTGCAAGTGAATTATTATATAACGAGTCATTAAGTGCCCAAGGAAAAGAAGATTTAAAAACACTCACTAAAGAGATTCAAAGATGTAAAAATATTCTTGGATCCCTTGGAGAAAAATCATCAATTGATGATGATATCGTTAATAAAATTGAACTTCATGCTTTACTGGAAGAATTGAGTGAACTTGTAAAAGTTAAAGGTATAAAAACTAATATTAATTTTGATTCAAATAATCAGGACTTAGCAAGTTTTATGATAGAAAGGCGATCTGAATTATTATTAGGACTATCAAATATTATTGAAAATGCCGGTGAATTTGCAAAAGAAAATGTATTTATGAAAATTACTAAAATTGATAATAATATTCAATTGCTTATAGAAGATGACGGAGATGGTTTTTCTACTGAAATTTTGCATAGACTTGGTGATCCATATGTTACTAGTAGGCATAAAGATGATAGTCTTAAGGACGGGCTAGGTCTTGGCTTTTTTATTTCTAAAACTTTATTTGAAAGATTGGGTATTAAGATGGAAATATACAATAAGAATAAACCAGAAAGTGGTGCTGTAGTATCTATTTTAATTCCTAAGCAAGGATGGGTATAATTTAATGAATAATGAATTTGAAAATCAAAAACTACTAATTGTAGATGATGATCGTGTATGGCTAAATCAACTTTCAAGAGCAATGTCAAGAAGAGGACTAATCGTATTTGAAGCCCAATCTGTTAAGGAAGGTCTAAGTATACTTCAAAAAGAGAAATTTGATTATGGTGTTATTGATCTAAGATTAGATGATGGTGATGGATTAGAAATCATTACAGAGTTGAATAGATTAAATCCAGAATCTAAATCTATTATTCTTACTGGATTTGGTAATATTGCTAATGCTGTTTCAGCAATTAAACTTGGAGCGGTAGATTATTTGTCTAAACCAGCAAATATTGAAGATATTATATCTTCTCTTTTGGTTAGTAAGGACGAAAAAGCACCTCCTCCCGATGAACCTATGAGTGCTAATAGAGTTAGATGGGAGCATATCCAAAGAGTCTATGAATTATGTAATAAAAATGTTTCTGAAACTGCACGCCGTTTAAAAATGCACAGAAGAACCCTTCAAAGAATACTATCTAAAAGAGCGCCAAAATAATTAATTAAGATTAGATAGAAAAAGTTCTAAAGCTGCAGATGAAAAATTAACCATATTTTCAAACCTATTATCTGAATTAGTATTAACATGTGATGAAATATTTTTTTTCCCAGATATAGCAAAACATGAATATCCTGCAGGATCACCATATCCATTTCCAGTTGGTCCTGCTGCCCCAGTTTCAGTAATGCACCAATCCGTTGAATACATTTCAATTCCTTTTTCCCCAAGCAACAATGCAAAAGGCTCACTACTGGATCTTATATTTTTTTCTTTGAGATCTCTTAACCTTAAACCAGTAACGCCTCTAATTGATTTTGCAGTGTAAACAACTTGTCCACCTATGTAATAAGCGGAAGCACCAGGTTGTGCCAATAAAGAGCTTGAAATTAAGCCTCCTGAGGACGACTCGATCACTGATATTGTTTCTTCTCTTTGTATAAGTGCTATTGATACTTCTTTCGCAGTACTTAATAATTTTTCCATTTAAATTTTCCTAGTAAACCTTGTTTCCTTATCTGGGGGATCTTCAGGTGGTCCCGCAAAGCATTGTGCAATGGACATCCATTCATTAGCTATTTTTCCTGAAACCTTTAATGATGTATCATCAATATTTCTCACTTGTGTAACTACTTGACCAAATTCAGTAGCAGATCCCGAAATTACATTTTCCTCATTGTCTTCATTCCATTCCCATAATTCATTCGAAGGTGATAATAAAGATAATTTTGGCATTTTTTCAGGTACTGTTAAATTTCTATTAATAAAGGTCCATCCAAAAGTATTAACGCCAATGACTACTATATTTTTAATTCTATCCGTATCAATTCTCTCAAAACCTAATTGATCGAAAATTTCTTGCCCATGAGCCCATGTTTCCATATGTCTTGCTGTTATACTGGATCGTACACTCATATCTGGACCAGCCCATTTTACTCTTTTTTTAGGATCAGATTGAGCAAACTCATCAGAAACTTTTTCATATGTTTCTTTCCATAAATAGAGAAGATCTAATCCTTCAGTATTATTTGATAATTTTTTCTCATATTCTCTTGCAGAATTTCCAGATTTTATAGCTTCTATAAAATTTTGCATAAATTCTTTAAATTCGTTTTCATTTTTTAAGGATAAAAGGGCAGCAATATTCCATACATGCAGATGATAAAGGACATCGTTTATTGTCCAAGATTTAAATTGTGTATTTAATTTGAATGAATTGTTATCAGCATTTATTAGCAAATTGTATAATGCATCGCTTTCTTCTTTGAAATGTATTGCTTGTTCTAACATTTTTTAACCATCAACTTGATAACCATACAAATAGTAAAGGAACCCATATTAATGATGTCGTAATAAATCCTTTTATAGCTTGGTAAATAATCCATAGCCAAAAGTATCTTCTACAAAAATCTCTAATACTTGCTATCATTTGATAACCATTCTGGAATTGGTAGATTATTTTCTTTTAAGAATTCAATATTAAACATCTTCCCTTTATATCTATCTGCTAGATCACATAGTATAGTTACTATTGTGCTACCTTTTTCCAAGTCTTTTGCCAATCGTTTTGCTCCAGCTATATTGATACCGGATGATAAACCTAAAAATAGTCCTTCTTTTTCTATTAATGTAAATACAATCTCTAATGCTTCAGCATCATCGATCAAATAGGGAAAATCAATAATACTTCCTTCAACATTTTTTGTAATCCGCCCTTGACCTATTCCTTCAGTTATTGAACTTCCTTCTGCTTTAAGTTCGCCATTTCTGAAATAATTATACATACTTGCACCATGGGGATCTGCTAAACCGATAGAAATTTCTGAATTTTTAGATTTAAGGTATTGACTTATTCCCGATAAAGTACCTCCAGTTCCAATAGCGCAAACAAACCCGTCGACATTTCCATTAGTTTGATTCCATATTTCTGGACCTGTTGTTTTAATATGTGCTTCTTTATTTGCTACATTATCAAATTGATTTGCCCAATATGCTCCATTTTTAAGTTTTTTATCTAAATCTTTTGCTAATCTACCTGAGTATTTAATATAATTATTTTCATCTGCATATGGTACAGCTGGAACTTCAATTAATTCAGCTCCAGTAAATCGGATTGCATCTTTTTTTTCTTGCGTTTGAGTTTCAGGAATAACGATTACTGTTTTATATCCAAGGGCATTGCCAATTATAGATAATCCAATACCAGTATTACCTGCGGTTCCCTCTACTATAGTTCCGCCTTTTTTTAATAAACCCTTTCTTTCTGCATCTTTAATTATATAAAGTGCAGCTCTATCCTTAATAGATTGTCCAGGATTAAAAAACTCAGCTTTACCAAAAATTTCACAACCAGTTTCTTCGGAAGGCCCTTTTAATCTTATTAAAGGAGTATCACCAACTAAATCCTGAATATCTTTAATTTTTTTCATATTTCTTTAATAATCTTTCTGGCTATATTTCTTTGTTGAATTTGAGAAGTTCCTTCGTAAAGTCTAAACAATCTCGTATCTCTATAAAACCTTGTAATAACATTATCCTCTAAATAACCTGCGCCACCCATAATTTGCAATGATCGATCTGCAACTTTAGAAACCATTTCAGAAGCATAATATTTTGCTGATGATATTTCGGTTTCGGGAATAATCCCTTTATCAAATTTTTTTGCTGCACTAAGAGTTAGTGCCTCGGCAGCTAACATTTCTGAATAACTGTCAGAAATTAGATTTTGTACAGATGCCATTTGAGAAATTGGTTTATTAAATTGAATTCTATTATTTGCAAATAAAATAGACTCTTTAATGAGTCTTTTTGCCTGTCCAACACATGTTCCTGCTACATGTAATCTAGCATGATTAATACCTCTAAGAGCAGGTTTGAGACCTCCACCTTCCTTTTCTCCAAGTAATGCATCTTTATTTACCCTACAATTCTTAAAGTACACTTCAGGAGATACTGAACCTTTTTGTCCCAGCATTTTAGGAGTTTCACCTATTTCAATCCCGCTTAAATTTGAATCTACAAGAAATGAAGATATTCCCTTAGAGCCATCAATATCAGGATTAGTTTTTGCCATTACTAGAAAAACATCAGCATAAGGAGCATTGGTTATATATTTTTTTGTTCCATTAATAATATATTCTTCTCCATCTTTTTTTGCAGATGTTTCGAGCGATAAAGCATCGCTCCCGGCGTTAGGCTCTGTTAGAGCAAATGATCCAACTGTCTTTCCAGATGCCATTAAGGGTAAATATTTATCTTTTTGTTTATCAGTTCCAAAATCAAGTAAAGCCTGTGAGCAAAGACCTATTGTTGTAGAAAAACGTGATCTGTAGACTGCTGAGGCTCTTGTAAATTCGAATGTAAGTAAAATTTGCTCTTTCATGCTTAAACCTAGGCCACCATAATTTTTTGGAATGGAAATACCAAAAAGATCATTTTCTATAATCTTTTCCATGATTGAGGTTGATACTTCTCCATCATTTTCTAATTGTTCTTCATTAGGAATGAGAATGTCATCAGTAAAAGTCTTAATTTTGTTCAGATAATCTTCAAATTTCATAATTTTTTTATAAAATAATAATATCAAATATACACTTAAAAAATTATCTAATATGACTAGTTTTATTTTTAAATTTACTTTATTTAAATGTTAAACTTTTACTTCACTTAATTAAAGAGAATATGCCCATACATAAATATATATTAATAGCTTTCATTCTAGTCTTATCTCAAGACATTGCTTTATCACAGAATAACCAAACTGAAGAAATTGAAGAAGTGATTGTTATTGGTTCAAGGTTATCTGATAAAAATATAAATAATTTATTGCCAGCGACATATATCGATTCTGAGACAATTGATCTTTTGGGAATTGATTCTGGCGATGAATTACTTAGAAGTATAATTCAGCAAGGTACGAATAAATTTAACGATGCAGGAAATGCTATTGCCGGCGTAAATAGTGCAAGAGGAGATATTGGTGCGTATAACCTTAGAAATTTAGGGACCGGTAATACCTTGGTATTATTAAATGGAAGAAGAATGATTAACTCTCCAGGTTTTCAATCAGAATCTGTAGGCGGAAGTTTTATTCCAGTAAATTCAGTTAATACAAATACTCTTCCAATAGGTGGTATTGAAAGACTTGAGATTTTGAGGGATGGTGCATCTGCGATATATGGAGCTGATGCTGTTGCCGGAGTAGTAAATACTGTTCTCGATAGAGACTATGAAGGTTTTTCTGTAAGTGCTAAATATTCAGAGTTTGAAAATTTTGCTCGATCTGACAACAGGTTCATATTCAAATACGGTTCAGAGTTAAATGGAGGAAAAGGTCACCTTACTCTTTTTTATAGTTTATATGATAGAGATCCCATAAGAGCCAGTGAAGACGAAAGAATGGGTGTTTCGGATTGGCGTAATTTTCCCGAAATTTCTGGGACAAAATGGGATAGCACAAGATTTCGAAGAGATTCAACGAACTCACCCTATGGTCAGTTTGATGTCATACCAAGTGTGAGCAATTATGAATTTTTCAACCTTTTCAACCTGACTGATAGCGCAGGTGAATTTGAAATTTTTCCCGCAGACGATACAAAATGTAAAGTTAAACTTAGTGATGACTCTTGTATTGCATCTGATACAGCCACAAAAAGATATAATATGAATTCAGAAAGATGGATTTATTCTAAACTTAAAAGAGACAATCTTTCTATATCATTTGATTATGATTTAAATGAAAATCTAAGTTTTTTTTCAGACTTTCTTTATTATAAATCTGATACAACCCAGAATAACAGTCCATCAGCAGCTTTTTCTACATCTAGAATAATTGTTCCAGCTAATAACTATTGGAATCCTTTTGGTCCACTTACTTTTCCTGATGGCACTAATAATCCAAATCGTATCGCATATAATATTTCTGGTCAGGATATTTCTCAAAGCATACCCGATGAAGGTTTACCAATTCTTATTGATTGGTATAGATATGTTGATATAGGTCCTAGAGTAGTAAATGTTGAAAAGGATACATATAGAATTCTTTTTGGACTAAAGGGTGAATTTAGAAATTGGAATTGGGAAACTGCAGTATTTAGTTCAAAAGCTAATACAGATGATATTACTTCAAATAGGTTATCAAATACACTTGTTGAAAGAGCATTAGCTTTATCTAGTCCGAATGCTTATAACCCATTCAACGGAGGTGGTAATTATATAAATTATATTTCAACTGGAAAAGACGGAACCCCAAATAGAGATTCTGCAATAGAAAGTGCAATTATTGATGTTTATAGAAAAGGGGAAAGAGAACTTAATAGTGTTGATTTTAAAATTATTAATAATTCTATTTTTTCTTTGAGATCAGGGAAGGTTTCTTTTGCGGGTGGTTTAGAATTTAGATCAGATAAATTTGAAGATGACAGGGATCCAAGATTAGATGGCACTATAAAATATACAGATAAAGATGGTGATACATTTCCTTTTGTCAGTGATGTAATGAATTCTAGTCCTACACCTGATAATTCTGGAAAAAGGGATGTATTTTCTGTTTATACAGAATTTTTAGTACCTCTTGTATCTGAGGAAATGAATATATCCTTAATAAGGTCATTAAATTTACAAATTGCTGGTAGGTATGAGGATTTCTCAGATATAGGTTCAAAATCAGTACCAAAAATAGCCATTGGATGGGAAGTTACTAAGGGTTTATTTATAAGAGGTAGTTTATCAAAGGGTTTTAGAGTTCCTAATTTAATACAAATAAATGAAAGTATTGTATCAAGACAGTTATCTAGAGATGACGCATATTTATGTCTTCAACAGATAAGATCCCAAGGTCAAATTGATGACTGCGATTATTCTATTCAAAGAGTAGCCCAAGGCAGTAAGAAACTTAAGCCTGAGAATTCGACAAATACTTCAATAGGATTGATTTATAATCCTAGTTTTGTAAAAAATTTAAATTTCTCCCTTGATTGGTGGGAAATTGAAAAAGAAGATACTATAGGTTTATTTGGAGAAAATAATTTAATCTTATCAGACCTGATCTTACGCTTAAATAGTAATGATATAAATAATTGCTCAAATGTTAAATTTAATGAAAATGTAATTAGAGAAAGTATTGATCCATCTGAGGCAGAATCTTTCTTGAATGTGGGTTTGTGTCCAGTTGGAGCGATAACAAGGGTAGAAGATTTTTATCGAAACTTAGATACAAGAATTATTAGTGGCTTTGATTTGGGTATTGATTATAATTTTTCATCTAGATTTGGATTCTTTAATATATCTGTTAATGCTACTAAGATTGACAAATTTATTCAAAAAGCTGGTCCAGATGTATCTGAGTTATTAGAAGCTCAGCAGCAAGGACTTATTCCTTCAGAATTTTCAATTCAAGGCTTTTCTGATTTATTAAAAAAAGATGGATCTCCTGAAATTCAAGCAAATTTAAAACTTTTATGGCAATTAAATAATTGGGGTGCTGGCTTATTTTTAAAACATACTGGTGATTTTGTTCAAACTCGTGTTAGAGCCAAAGATGGCGAGTACTGGACAATTGATGAATATAATAAAGTCAGCGGATATTTAGATTATACAATTAACAGAAATTCAAATCAGACAAGATTGAGATTTGGTATTAATAATATTTTTGATGAAAGAGCACCTCTTTCATCTGATATCTTTGGTTACTATTTTGATTTACATGATAATTTAGGTAGATACTATTATTTTGATATCAAATATGACTTCTAGAGATGAAAATAGTTCAAAATTATTCAGTACTTAAATATTTTGTTAACATTTTACCTATTTTGGTAATACTTTTATTTACCGCATTAAATGCAACTCCATCGAATTGTGAAACAGAAATTTTCAAAATTGATCGCGAATTCTTATCATCAAATTTTTCAAAATGTGAAGTTTTAGAAGAAAATTCAATTAGATTATATTTAAACCCAGAAGATAACTCTGTTATTAATCCAAGCCCCTGGTTTGCCTTTAGAAAGTCAGCTCATAAGGAAGCAATTTATGTAGAATTATTATATGAGAAATTTGAGCACAGATACCATCCTAAGGTTAGCAATGACCTTATTAATTGGAAAAAAATCGAAATGGATAATATTAAGATAGAAGATAATGGCAAAAAAGTTATTCTAACTTTTAAGGCTAATAGTGACTATACATATATTTCTGCTCAGGAAATATTATCATCTGCGTGGTATGAGACTTGGTATAAAATAATAAGAGATATTAAGAATGTTACTATATCTGAATTAGGTAGTACTTCAGTAGGTCGTTCAATTAATAAAATCTTAATAGGAAATGATTTAGAAAATCCATATATTTTATTAATTGGCAGACAACATCCTCCAGAAATTACTGGTGCTTTTGCTTTAAAAGCTTTTATCGAGCAAATATTGGATGATAATGCTCTATCGAATGATTTTTTGAATAATTATAATATTATAAGCTATCCTTTAGTGAATCCAGATGGAGTAGATTTAGGTCATTGGAGGCATAATTTAAGAAAGAAAGATTTGAATAGAGACTGGGGTTTTTTTTCACAAATAGAAACTTCAATAATCTATGATGATATAAGAAAAATTTTAAACGATAATAAAATTGTTCTTATGATTGATTTTCACTCTACATTTGAAAATATTTTTTATATTCAGGATGAATCAGAGACTGCCGGATATAATTTTGCTCAAGCTTGGCTTTTGAAAAATTTATCAGATAAAAGTAATTATAAATTTGCAATTAAGCCTACAAAAAATGTCAATAATGGAGTAGCAAAAAATTATTTCAATTCTTTATATGGCATACCTGCAATTACATTTGAGGTTGGCGATAACACTGATAGAGAAACTATAATTAACTCCTCAAAAAACCTTGCTGACTCTATGATGCTCGTACTTTTAGAGAATAAATAAGATACTTGATTTAATAATTTTTACTACCATATAAATAGATTATTCAAGGTCCTTCAATGCAAAATGTAGCAATAATTGGAACAACTGGCTCTATCGGAAAAGCTTTCTTAGAATATTATGTATCTGATAATACTACAGAGAAAGTGTATTCTATTTCTAGATCTAAAAATAATGTTGAAGATAAAAAAATTGTCAATCTGGATCTAAATCTCACTAATAAAAATGATTATGCGAAGCTTTCATCCTTTATTCCAAAAAATAGTTTAGATAAAGTTATTATTGCATCTGGAATTCTTCATGATGATGATCTACAACCTGAAAAAACAATATCATCCTTAGACTTAGATAATTTTCAAAAAATATTTAGTGTAAATGCTTTTGCACCAGCTTTACTCCTCAAGTTTTTTTTTCCTCTTATTAGAAGGAATGAAAATGCCTTAATTGGTATTTTATCTGCAAGAGTAGGTAGTATATCTGATAATAGAATTGGAGGTTGGTATGCCTATAGAGCCTCAAAGGCGGCTCTAAATATGATAATTAAGACTGCAGCAATTGAATTGGCAAGAAAGGATAAGACTGCAAAATTAATAGGCCTTCACCCTGGGACTGTCGACACAAATTTGTCAAAACCTTTTCAAGGAGGAACACCTAAAGGGAAGATTTTTACACCATCCCAGTCCATTAATTACTTAACAAAGGTTATAGATAGCACAACTCCTCAAGACACTGGTAAGATTTTTGATTGGGAGGGTAAGGAAATTACTGCATGACAAAGAGAATTATTCACATATTTAAGAATGATCTTCGCTTATCTGATAATCCATCACTTACAGAAGCATCTAAGGCTGGTCATATTATTCCAATTTATATTGTTGATGAATCTGACTTACATACTGATTCTGCTCAAAACTGGTGGTTACAAAAATCATTAGAAAAATTAAAAAAATCTTTAGATAACAACCTTTATTTTTTTAAGGGCAATTATAAAGATATTATTACTTCAATTATTTCAGAAAATGATATTCAAGGTGTTTACTGGAATCGATCATATGACTCATATTCTATTCAAAGAGATAAAGATCTAAAATTATATTTAGAAGAAAATAATATTGAAGTTAAAACATTTAATTCATTACTTTTATGGGAGCCATGGCAAGTTGCAAAGCCAGACGGATCCCCTTATAGAGTATTTTCTCCATTTTATAGAAAGGGTTGTTTGAATCAAAAGGAACCAAGATTTCCATTACCCCAACCAAATCAGATTAATTATTTTAAAATTAATGGTTCAAAGGATATTAAATCCTTAAATCTTATAAATGGTTTTAACTGGTATGATAAACTTAATGAACATTGGGATATAGGCGAAAAAGCAGCTCAAAAAAAACTATCTTTATTTCTCGAAGATGGCATCGATGATTATAAAGATGGAAGAAATTTTCCTTCTAAAAAAAATGTCTCTAGGCTATCACCTCATATTAGGTTTGGAGAGATATCTCCTAATCAGATCTGGTATGCTGCTAGGTCACTAAAAGAAGATAGGAATATAGATCATTTTTGTAGTGAATTAGGATGGAGAGAGTTCTCTTATTATTTACTTTATCATTTCCCGTTCATTGAAAAAGAGAACCTTAATAAGAAATTTGATAATTTTCCATGGACAAATAATTTGGAATATTTACAGGCTTGGCAGAAAGGTTCTACAGGATATCCAATTATTGACGCTGGCATGAGAGAGTTGTGGGAAACAGGTTATATGCATAATAGGGTAAGAATGGTTGTCGGATCTTTCTTAGTTAAAAATCTATTAATTCATTGGCATTATGGGCATGCTTGGTTTAACAGCT
>CACANC010000012.1:0-25000 GCA_902533755.1 uncultured PS1 clade bacterium | reverse complement strand
AGAATATTCGTGAGAATATTTGGAGATATCGGAAGTGAGAATGTTGACATGAGTAACGATAAAGAGGGTGAGAAACCCTCTCGCCGAAAGTCCAAGGGTTCCTGCTTAAAGTTAATCTGAGCAGGGTTAGCCGGCCCCTAACGCGAGGGCGAAAGCCGTAGTGGATGGGAACGAGGTTAATATTCCTCGGCCAGTGGGTAGTGACGGATTTAGTAAATTGTATCCTTTTATTGGATTAAGGATGCTGTGAATAAGTCCCAGGAAATAGCTCCCACACTAATGACCGTACCCCAAACCAACACAGGTGGACGGATAGAATATATTAAGGCGCTTGAGAGAACTATGTTGAAGGAACTCGGCAAAATACCTCCGTAACTTCGGGAGAAGGAGGCCCGTTCAAAAGGCAACTTTTGTCCGGGGGCACAAAATTGGGGGTGGCGACTGTTTACTAAAAACACAGGACTCTGCGAAGCCGCAAGGCGCCGTATAGGGTCTGACGCCTGCCCGGTGCCGGAAGGTTAAGAGGAGGAGTGCAAGCTCCGAATTGAAGCCCCGGTAAACGGCGGCCGTAACTATAACGGTCCTAAGGTAGCGAAATTCCTTGTCGGGTAAGTTCCGACCTGCACGAATGGCGTAACGACTTCCCCACTGTCTCCAACATAGACTCAGTGAAATTGAATTCCCCGTGAAGATGCGGGGTGATTGCGGTTAGACGGAAAGACCCCGTGCACCTTTACTATAGCTTTGCAGTGATATTAGTGATGATATGTGTAGGATAGGTGGGAGGCTTTGAAACATGGGCGCCAGTTCATGTGGAGCCATCCTTGAAATACCACCCTTATTATTATTGATATCTAACCGCGATCCGTGAAGCCGGATCCGGGACCCTGCATGGTGGGTAGTTTGACTGGGGCGGTCGCCTCCCAAAGAGTAACGGAGGCGCGCGAAGGTAGGCTCAGGCCGGTCGGAAATCGGTCGTTGAGTGCAATGGCATAAGCCTGCCTGACTGCGAGAGTGACAATTCGAGCAGAGACGAAAGTCGGTCATAGTGATCCGGTGGTCCCGTGTGGAAGGGCCATCGCTCAACGGATAAAAGGTACGCCGGGGATAACAGGCTGATGACCCCCAAGAGTTCATATCGACGGGGTTGTTTGGCACCTCGATGTCGGCTCATCGCATCCTGGGGCTGGAGCAGGTCCCAAGGGTTTGGCTGTTCGCCAATTAAAGCGGTACGTGAGCTGGGTTTAGAACGTCGTGAGACAGTTCGGTCCCTATCTGCCGTGATTGTAGGAGAATTGAGAGGAGCTGCCCCTAGTACGAGAGGACCGGGGTGGACGTACCTCTGGTGGACCTGTTGTCGCGCCAGCGGCATAGCAGGGTAGCTATGTACGGACGGGATAACCGCTGAAAGCATCTAAGCGGGAAGCCTCCCTCGAAACTAGTTCTCCCATGAGAGTCGTGGAAGACTACCACGTTGATAGGCCAGGTGTGGAAGTATGGTAACATATGAAGCTGACTGGTACTAATAACTCGATTGACTTGATCTTTCTTATCTTTAATACTCATTTTTTTTCAAATTCTACTTAATGTAATTCATTAGCTTGGCGATTATTGCGAGAGGCCTAAACTCGATCCCATCCCGAACTCGACCGTTAAACTTCTCAGCGCCGATGGTACTGCATCTTAAGGTGTGGAAGAGTAGGTCGTTGCCAGGCTTATCAATTACATTTACTTTTCACAATTAAACAACGGGATTGTCGCGGGGTGGAGCAGCCCGGTAGCTCGTCAGGCTCATAACCTGAAGGTCGTAGGTTCAAATCCTACCCCCGCAACCAACCTCAACCAATCATCATATTATCAGCAATAGCTATTTCGATATTATTAAGAGAGTAATACACATAGATATCGTCATTTCGTGTTTCTGATGCACCTTCGGGTAAAACTACTTTATCGATGTTATCTCCTTTAAGGGATAGAGTTTGAGAATTTATGGAGGAAAAATCATCTGTGTCCAGAACAATTATTTGGTCTTCATTGTCGGTAAAATCAAAACCCTCGAAGTTGACAAATGCTGTTCGGCACAGGGTAAAATCCTTTTCGGTATCGGGCGCTAAATCGATTATAATCCAATCAAAATAGGAGGATCCTAAACCCCCATTAATATTCAATGAAGTATCTTGATCAAGAGTGGTGTAGGATATATAAACTGTGTCTGCTCCGGCTCCTGTATTCACAATATCCGTAGGCAGAACATCTCTAATCACATCATCGCCGGCACCAGTGCTGACATCATTAATAATTAAGGTATTTAGAGTTAAATCATCATTACCGCTTGAGCCGATATATTTTTCAATATCGGTATGAGAACTTAATACAAAGAAATCTCCAGATTGTTGGCTATCACCTGCCCAAAATATTTTATTGGAACCAACTTCTGATACACCACCTGGAATCAAGGAAATAGTCGTATTCTCCGTATAGTTCGATAAATCTATTGTATCATTTCCTCCCATATCGTGAATCGTTTGATAAATATTTATTGACGGTGAAAAAGTATAAATAGTGTCTTCGGATTTATAATTTGTTCGGTAACCATACATATGGCCGAGTGCATTTATATCATGAAGATTCCAGGAACTCTGATTTAAAGAATTCTCATAATCTTCTGTATCACCTTTATAGATACCACTTCCATTTCCTGTAGCAATTCCATAAGTATCAGTTGTTCTTAACCAGAAGGCGTCATAAGCCATTATAGAAAAAAGCAATGTATTTTGGGAGCTTTCAATCTTTGTTCCATCAAATGGATGTGCGAGATTTAATGCGTGCCCCGTTTCATGTAATATAGTTTCATACATAATACTACCGATAGAAAAATCAGTATATTTACCTCCATAATATGTTCTAAGATAAATATAAGAGTGATTTTCAGGCGATGGGTGCCAAGCTTGTGAGTTACCAGCATCATCACTAGTTTCAAAAAGGATATAACGAAGGTCTGCTTTATTGTAATTATCCTGAGTTAATTCAGTAAACTTAACATTGAAAATTTTTTCTGTCGCATTTAAGACACCTCGAACAGCACCCTTAAATTCTTCACTATCAATATGTGTGTCACGTGAATCACCTAGTTCCCAGAAAGATGCAGAAGGTTTAGACACCCAGGGCATGACATTATGGGTATCGCTTGAGGGTGGAAAAGCAAAAGTAATTTCTGTAATTTCGGAATTATTTTTATTTGCCCACTGCCAATTACTGAAAAGCAAAGCATTAATATTATTATCGCTTGAGTTGGTAACTTCTTTTACTCTATCCCCATCTGGTATAGCATCTATTGGTCCATTTAAATTATTGCTATAAGAGTCAATAACAACTTTATGAGTCTTTAATTTACCGTTGTTTTTGTATTCAAATGTAATACTGAACTCATTATCTCTCACATTTGATGTTGTAAGATCATGAAATTGCCAATCACTGCCATATATGGCTGGTCCCAAAAACAATTTATATTCATCAGTATCATAATCATAATAGGAATATTGAGCAAATTTAAGGACATTTTTATTAATATAAAAATAGTCTTGCCACCCATCTTGAGCCCAAGGATCAGTAGAAAAATAAGAAATTGGAGTTACCGATCCTCCAATAGAAACAGAGGTAATTTTTGCTGATCCTTCATCAATTTCAAAAGATGATAAATCCAGAAGCCTGTCACCCATGGTATCCTCTGAAATAGATATTACAGTTTCTGTATCTGACGAGGATATTATTTTAGAGAAGCTTTTCTTAATTTCATCATCATCAGTTAAACGGAAGGTAAAAACTTTTTCACTTAAATTTCCTGTGTTTTGATTTTCACCTTGAACTGTTATTTTGGCAGTATAAATTTCATCTCCAACTCCTCCTTGTGCTTTAAGTTGTCCATCTGAAAGGGTAATTTGGTCCGAAATAAATGATTGTGAATAGTTATATTGATTGGGATATTCCGATTTAATAATACTATATTTTACATTTTCTCCATCAAAATGATTTCCAAGAATTATTGTTTTTACTGTGCTATTTTTAACTAACCTCATATCATATGAATTATTTATTGTGATACCGCCATCACCTTCATCAGTTTTAAATGATGCGTAATAAGCTCCCATTGCATCAGCAAAATTTAAATATGAACGGTCAGACCCTAAAGTTGCCGATGTTAAATTTCCGCCAGCTTCAAAGGTAAATTTGTCTGCACCACTAATAGTAATCTCTGTTCCATTCGAAAGAATTAATCTTGCTGCATTAGAGGTAAAAATCGAAGAACTTACTGTAATTCCTTCAACGATTTGTATTTTGTTAGTTCCTTCAGTGTCAATGATCTTAATTTTACTATCTTTTATCGCAGCTTTAGAAATAATGTAGGTATCATCACCTTCTAAACCCCTGTAAGTAGTATTGTTTTCACTCGGTATAATTATATTATTACCCGAATTGAAGTTTAATGTTGCCATATTCTATAATTTGAGTGTTTTCATACAAGATTTACATCTGCAATGATTTCTACAGTATAAGTTATCGCTGTCCATGTGTCCGAGAAAGACTCTTCTACATCTGGCAATATTAATCTTCCACTTTCGAGATCTGAGTCTGGAGCAAAGAAAATTTGCGTTCCACTTATACCGTCTGAAGTAACCTCAACATCTTTAATAGCATCAAATTCTTGAGTTGTTATATTTGATGTTGCCCCAACTAAAACAAGAGTTAACTTATCGCTGGATTTATCAAATCCATCAATAGTAACATTATATGCACCTTCTTTTGATATGCCATCGGTACCAACTTCGTATCTGAAGTCTTCAGCCGCGCTTGTTGCTGTTATTGTGCTATCTGATGAAACATTTACATTAACAATTGTATAATCAGTGTTTGTATTATCGGAACTTGTGTCCTCTGGTACTTCAAAAGTATCACTAATTGTAAAGTTAGCAGTACCATTTTCAGATCCAGATGATGGCGGACCACCTGTAACACCCATTCCCTTTACAAAATCAGAATAAGTCCATTGTGAACCAATATCTCCAGAAGTAGCATTTCCGCTAGTTTCATAAGTAAATTTATCTGCTCCGTTGATAGTAATTTCTGAACCATCTGAAAGCGTTAATCTTGCAGCATTTTTAGTGAATAAAGATGCTGTAACAATCAAACCATCAACTAATTGAATTATATTAGTTCCCTCAGTATCAATGATTTTAATTTTTGCATTATCTTCAGTTGCTTTTGAAATGATATAAACATCATTACCTTGTTGACCTCTGTAGGTCATATCATTTTCGCTTGGTATAATATAATTATTTCCAGAATTAAAATTTAAAGTAGCCATATTTATTCCTTAAAGATTATAAAAATATAATTAATAACTATTTTGCATTCTTTTCAATGAATTTGTCTATAGAAAGTATATTTTAAAATGAATAAAATAACCTTGTCCACTTTATATATATTTACTAAGGTTTCTCTTGGGGATAATCAAAATGCTAAAGACATTTTTACACATAATGATATTTTTTCTATCAACTCATGTTTTTGCTGAAACTGATGACTGGACTTCATATGGAAAGGATTCAGGCGGCGGTCATTTCTCTAAAGCTAATGAAATTACACCTGAAAATGTGAAAAATTTAAAAAGAGTTTGGGAGCACAGATCTGGTGACTACAAGGGTGGAGCAAATTCAGCTGGAGTAAAAGGCGGAGAATATCAGACCTCCTTTCAGGCAACGCCACTTTTAGTTGATAATACATTATTTTATTGCACCAACTATAATAGAGTTTTTGCTCTTAACCCTGAAACCGGTGAAGAAAAATGGGTGTTTGATCCAAAATTAAAAAAAGATGGAAGAGCAATTTTAGCTTGTAGAGGATTGAGCAGCTGGAAAGATGAAACAAAATTAACTTCTGATAATTGTTACCATCGAATAATGGGCGTAACAGTAGATGCCGAGCTTTTTTCAATTGACGCTAAAAATGGACAACTTTGCGAGGGATTTGGTAAAAAAGGAAGGGTAGATCTGAGAAAAGGGCTTGGTGAACATCCGGCTATGTACTATTGGAGCACTTCTCCTCCAGCAATCATAAACAATAAAATAGTAGTTGGTGGTAGTGTTCTTGATAATGCCTCAACAGATATTCCTGGCGGCGTTGTAAGAGCATATGATGTCAGAACTGGAGATTTAATATGGTTTTGGGATCCAATCCCACCAGATGAAGCAACTATAATAGATGATAATGGTAATCCTTTATATAGAAGGGGAACTGCAAATGTTTGGTCAATAATATCAGCTGATCCAGATTTAAATATGGTTTATCTTCCTACTGGTAATGCATCACCTGATTATTATGGTGGTCATAGAGAGGGGCTAGAGGAATATTCAAGCTCAGTTGTAGCCTTAAATGCTGATACAGGAAAATTAGTTTGGAGCTTCCAAACAGTTCATCATGATATTTGGGATTATGATGTTCCTTCTCAACCTACTTTTTATGATGTCGAAAAAGACGGAAAAAATATCAAAGCTCTTGCTCAAACAACCAAAACTGGACTTGTTTTTTTATTTAACAGAGAAAATGGCGAGCCTATTTTTCCTATTGAGGAAAAGGAAGTGCCCCAGGGAACAGTTGACGGTGATTATGTTAGTAGAACTCAGCCTTTCCCATCGAAACCTGCTCCTTTAAATCCAATAAAATTTGACCCTGAGAAAGCTTTTGGTTTCACATTTTGGGATCGTGGGCATTGTAAAAGGACAGCAAAAAAATTAAGAAACGAAGGTCTATATACTCCTCCATCTCTTGAAGGAAGCATTCATTATCCTAGTGGTGTTGGTGGAAATAATTGGGGTGGTCCAGCTATAGATCCTGAAAGAAATATTATGGTTGTAAATACTAATAATATGGCAAGCTTAATTGTTATGGTTCCACGTGAAGATTGTAATAAGCCCCTTGAGGAATTATCAATAAATAAGACTCAGGTGAGATTTACTAATATTGAAGAAAATGAAGGTGCGCCATATTGTAACTTACGTTCTATGGGTTTTTTCTCTCCCTTAGGCATTCCATGTACTGAACCTCCATGGGGTACATTAACTGCCATTGATTTAGATACGGGTGAACATTTATGGAATGTTCCATTGGGGACATCAAAAGATCTAGCGCCTTTTCCTTTTTGGTGGATTAAAGGAGCGCCAAATATTGGTGGTCCAACTGTTACAGCATCAGGCGTAACATTTATAGGTGCTACAAGCGATCACTATTTAAGAGCCTTTAATACTGAAACAGGAGAAGAATTAGCAAAATTTAGGCTACCCACAGGTGCCCATGCAACTCCTATGACTTATACTAATGAGCAAGGAAAACAGTTTGTTGTAATTGCTGCTGGTGGTCATTGGGCCATAGGAACACCTGCATCTGATCACCTGATAGCATTTGCATTACCTGAAGAGTAGTATCTCATGAAGTATCTCTCTTTCCTATTATTATTTATTTTTTTGTCTTTTAATTCTATTGCTCAGAATGATGATTGGTCTTCTTACGGTAAAGATCCTGGCGGGGGGCACTTTTCTAAGGCAACTGAAATAACTCCTGGTAATGTAAAAGATTTAGAAAGGATATGGGTACATAGATCTGGTGATTATCATGCTGGATTAAATTGGACAGAAGATGTCATACCTAATAGCAGTCAGCAAACATCTTTTCAGGCAACACCAATATTAGTTAATGAAACCCTATATTATTGTACTCCGTATAATAGAGTTTTTGCATTAGATCCTGAGACCGGAGAAGAAAAATGGGTCTTTGATCCAAAAATTAATATAAAAGAAAAAGCACTTTTGCATTGTAGAGGTGTAGGAAGCTGGATTGATAATAATAAGACAGAGAATGATGAATGTTATCATCGTATAATTTCAGGAACTATTGATGCAGAGCTTTTTGCTTTAGACGGAAAAACAGGAGAACTTTGCAGTGATTTTGGTAACAATGGTAAGGTTGATTTAAGAGATGGTCTTGGAACTCACAATCCAGCCTATTATTACAGCGTCTCTCCACCTGCTATTATAGGGAATTTAATAATTGTAGGGGGTGGAGTTGCAGACAATGTAAGTACATCGGTTCCTGGAGGAGTTGTTAGAGCTTATGATGTAGTAACAGGCGATTTGGTTTGGTACTGGGACCCAATACCTCCCAATCAAGAACCAATAATTGATGAAGATGGTAATCAGTTATATCAAAGAGGTACTGCTAATGTATGGTCTATTATTTCTACAGATCCCGAATTAAATCTTGTTTATTTACCCACTGGTAATACTGCAGCAGATAATTATGGCGGACATCGTAATGGCTCAGATTATTATTCAAGTTCTGTTGTTGCTTTAAATGCATCAACAGGAAAGGTTGTTTGGTATTTTCAGACAGTTCACCATGATATTTGGGACTATGATGTTCCTTCTCAACCTACTTTTTATGATGTCGAAAAAGATGGCAAGATCATTAAGGCATTAGCTCAAACAACTAAAATGGGATTTGTCTTTCTATTAAATAGAGAAACTGGTGAGCCTATTTTTCCTGTTGAAGAGAGAGATGTCCCACAAGGAGCGGTTGAAGGCGATTATGTAACTAAAACTCAACCTTTTCCTACAAAACCAAAACCTCTGACACCAACATATCTTGATCCAGATGATGTGTTTGGTTTTACACCATGGGATAGAGGGTATTGTAAAAAAGCAGCGCAAGATTTAAGAAATGAAGGTTTATATACACCACCTTCTCTTGAAGGAAGTGTTCATTATCCTAGTGCTATTGGAGGAGCAAACTGGGGAGGTCCAGCAATTGACTCATCAAGAAATATATTAATAGCTAATACAATGAATTTATCCAGCACTATAGTGATGGTACCGAGAAGTGATTGTGATAAGGCATTAAAAGAACTTGCACGAGACAGTGTTCAATCAAGATTTTCAGCGCTACAGCAAAATGAAGGAACACCTTATTGTACCATAAGAGCATATGGCTTTATGTCGCCCTTAGGAGTTCCTTGTACTAAACCACCTTGGGGAAATCTCACGGCTATTGATTTAAATACAGGTGATCATCTATGGCAAATACCTCTTGGAACATCTAAGGATTTAGCTCCTTTTCCTTTTTGGTGGATTAAGGGAGCTCCAAATTTAGGTGGCCCAACTGTAACTGCCTCAGGCTTAACCTTTATTGCTGCTACAAGTGATTATTATTTACGAGCATTTAATACTGAAACAGGGGACGAACTAGCTAAATTTAGATTACCTACAGGTGGTCATGCAACTCCAATGACTTTTAAAACTAAGAATGGAAAACAAATTGTTGTTATTGCTGCTGGAGGTCATTGGGCCGTTGGGTCACCTGCATCAGATCATTTAATTGCATTTGCGTTACCTTAAAAATGAATAAAGTATTGGAATACTGATAATTGTTATGCACTATTATATCGAGATATAAAATGGCGAATTGTTAAGGCTTAATTAGTCAAAGATTTAATAGTTTCTTCATGAACATCATAATTATGAATAGCTTTTAATCTATTGGATACGATATCTGTCTTTTTCATAAGTTGATTTCTTAAAAAAACGAGAAATGGGTTCTTTAAGTGATTAAGTTTACCTTGATTTAACGATATTTTTTGGATCTTGTTATCTCTTTTTAATCTCAAAAGCTGATACATTTTTTGAACCTTATCAAATTCGCATTTGAGCTCATGGCAAAGATAGCCAAAAGTATAGGCATCTTCAATCGCAATACAAGCGCCTTGCCCAAGAAATGGAACCATAGGATGTGCGGCATCCCCAATGAGGGTTATATTTTTTTTAATTATACTTTTTAGAGGCGGTCTAACGAAGATTCCCCATTTATAAATATCTTCAGCTGATTCAAATATCTCATGGATTTTATTATCAGTCTCTTCAAAATATTCAATAAAAGTTTCAAGATTTCCTTTTTCTCTCCACGACTCAGTTACTTGTTCATTACTTTTTATAATTCCTGTGAAGCTTCTTTTGAGATCATTATTTATTGGATAGCTAACTAAATGTTTATTCGAAGAAAAAGTAATTTCTACATTAGGATTCTCTGACCTAATGAAGCCTCTCCAGGCACTATACCCGCTATATATTGGTTGAGATCTGTTTGAAAAAAATTTCTCTCTTACAAGAGATTTTATTCCATCAGAAGCAATAAAATGTCTTATTTTACTCGAAGACGAGTTGGTGAATAAACATTCTTTTTTTTCTATGTCTATATCTTTAAGTTCACTGTCAAATAACATTTCTCCACCAAGATCTATGAATTTTTTATAAAGAATATTTATTAGATTGCGTCTGTTCATTGTATAAACAGGCGAGTCCATCTCTAATAAAAGTGAGTTATTATATTTCAATATTGCTTTTGAAGATTTATATGAGCTTTTCTCTAATTCATTTTTTAAATCTAGATGTTCAAGTGCTATTAACCCATTAGGTGAAATTGATATTCCTGCTCCTTCATCGTGAAGATTTGGCTCTTTCTCAAATATAACAGTATTTATTCCATATTTTCTTAGTGAACAACCTAATGTTAGACCTGATATACCTCCTCCAATAATTCCAATATAAGACGAAAAATCATGCATAATATTCAAAAACCTAACAGAATTCTTAAACTTACATATATCACCAATATTGCAGTTAATCTCCTCACAATTTTAGGATGAAAAGTTTTTATACCAAGGTATGTTCCTATATTGCCGCCAATAAGGACAGCAAAAAACAACCAATAATATGCTACGAATTCACTTATTAAGCTTGCGCTATTATCTTTCATAAATTGACCTGATAGTCCTGATATTGAATTTACAAAAATAAAAACTGAAGAAATTGCGGCAATGTTTATCGAGGGCATCGCTTTAGTTAAATGCAAAATTGGAGAAAGAAAAATACCTCCACCAATACCAACCAAACCGGATATAAAGCCAATGAACCCACTCATGATACCGTAAAGAAAAATACCAATTTTAGAATTTAGTGATTTTGAAAAATTTTCAATTTCTTCTTTTCTAATTAATAAAAGAATTCCTGAAATAAGTAATGAAATTCCTAAAATTGAAAGAAATAATTCTTTGTCTATGGGTATTCTTCCACCTATCCAAGCAAATGGTGCTGAAAAAACAATAAGTGGTAGAACTTTTTTCCAAGGGATTAAATTATTCAGTTGGTAGCGAATAGTCCCGCCAACTACAACAATCAGGTTACAAGTTAAAGCTATTTTTGGGATCAATAAATAATCTACATTATAAATTA
The DNA here is from genome assembly GCA_902533755.1 of uncultured PS1 clade bacterium. Classification (GTDB taxonomy): domain Bacteria; phylum Pseudomonadota; class Alphaproteobacteria; order MED-G09; family MED-G09; genus AG-430-B22. Next base: position 13,667 of record CACANC010000012.1, on the reverse strand, counting down.
TAAGAAGGGCGCTATATGTCGAACCTCCGCCAAATCCAACGGATGCATATAAGAATGCTGTTATAAGAAAAGCAAAGGTTAAATAGAACATTTAGAAACTATAATTAATAATTAAATGATATACAAATCTGAGATTGTACCTGTTTGGGCTCCTGAAGAGTTAAGGACATCACTAATCCCAAAAACAAGAGCAAATTCTGGAAAGGTTAAATCCATACCAGCAGTTCCATCTGTTTTATTTCCGCCAACATTATAAGAAAACTTATCGGCACTATTTATCGTAATTTCTCTACCGTCTTCGAGCGTTAGCCTAGCAGCATTTTTCGTAAATAGTGTTTTATCAATATAAGTATTAGTGGGAATTTGAATAACATTTGTACCTTCAGTATCTGTTATGGAAACCTTTGTGCTTTTTGGTAAAAGCTGTGACACGAAATAGGTGTCATCACCGCTTAAACCTCTGTAATTTTTTCCCTGTCCATCAAGAATAATAATATTATCACCAGAATTAAAATTTAAAGTTCCAGATAAAGAAGTTTCACTATGCGCCGCTAAAATATTTTTTGTTGAGTCTGGGGTTTCTGAAAGAGAATATTTACTGATTAAAACATCCCCATCTTTAAAGGATATCTTTTCTACATCTTTTAATGTGTCAGTAAAATCTCCTGTTCCAACAGTGATAATTCCTGATGAATATGAATATGAATCTTTAGTACTACCTAAATATGATATTGTATCAAAGCTCTCAGTTCCCTGAATCGTTCTACCATTTGGTATTAAAAAAACTCTTGTTTCATCAAGTTGAGGATATGACAATAATGAAAATTCTTCAGTAAAATTAGGTTGATAGGTAGCGTCATTAAATTCTATTGCAGAGTAACCTATTAGAGCAAAGTCACCACTAGCACCAATATCTCCCCCTAAATCATCTGTTAAACTTATTATTTTTAAGAAATTTGCCTGAACTGTTTTTTCTAAACTATCATCATAAAAGTTTTCTATTTTATAATCATCCCTATTCCCATTAATTTTAAAAGTTTCATCACTTGTTTTTGCTATGGAAACTAGTTGACCCATAACACTATCTCCTTGTCGACTTAAGGGATCTAATTTAAGGATTGGAGGTGTTTCGCCATTTTTCCCCCAAATTAATTCTAAAGCCTCCCAATCAAATTCAGCAAAATGAACAAGAAGACTCCCATCTTCAAGTTGATGATTAATACCCATATTACTTATGCTAGTTTCGCCCGCACCAGCAATTTGCGTAACGGCATAATCTCCATCCTTAAGTCCTGATGGGTGCTCAAGACCTAAAAGATGCCCAAATTCATGTGCAAAGGTTCTTTCCCAATTTGCTTTATACTCATCCGTCATTTCAATTGGATCTGCTGGTCCTGGGGCATTATAATCTTGCGGTGCGCCTGCATAAGCATTCATTCTGAATTGAATATCAAGTTCATAAAAATTCTTTGTTAATTGGTCATAAGCTTGTCTATTATCTGAGCCTATTGGCCCATTAATACTTCCTCCCTTACCAAAAGAATCCTCAATAATAATATGAAAGTCTGCCTCATCAATAGAATCAACCTCTGAAATGGTAACGCCTAGCCGGTCATTTATTGCATTAACAACTCGTGTTATAGCCTCTTGATGCCAATCAAAAGGTGTCATAGCTGTTACCTCTATGAATATTTCTCCATCTTTTGCTAGATAATATTTTAATTCGCCTGGTTCTCTGGTAGTCGTTCTATTCCAAAGAGCAAGATCACCATATAAAATATGTGGGTATTCAAGTTTAATTATATCATCATGATTTTCAGCCACTTATTACCTTTTAGAAAACAATTGATTTGTCTCCTTCCTTCCATAAATCATACTTCTTCATAATTGAATTTAAAAGGGTAGAGTCTAAAAAACCTGATAGCCAATTTTTTAAGTTATCATAGGGTAATGCATCAAACCATTCCATATCGGCTATTCTAAATTGCCTTATAAAAGGTAGTAACACAATATCAGCGTATGAAATATTATCATCGAAAATATATTTCGAATTGTTAAGTTCATTATTTACTGACTCAATAAATTTTAAACACTTTTTCCTATGAAATTCAGGATCTTCATTGTCATATCTTTTTGAATATTTATACCTATCAAGGTGATATTTGAATTCGCCATCATTTATTTTGATTAATTCTTTTGTTTTTTTCGTATCTTTAGATCTTTGCCAATCATCAGGGTCATTTAAATTTAAAGCCCAATCAATAACATCAAGACTTTCATCAATAACATTACCATCCTGTAAAATAAGTACTGGCACAGTTCCTTTAAGAGAATACTCAAGCATGGAAGGAGGTTTATCTCTGAGCAGCACCTCACGAAGTTCACATTTTTGACCACTGATATGTATAGCCATCCTTGCTCGCATAGCATAAGGGCATCTTCGGAATGAATATAATATTGGTAAATTATTTTTTGATTTGTGGTCCAAAGTGTTCAGTTCCTCTTGATTTTGCTATTTCAATTTGCTTTTGCCGAGATAAAAATTTCTCTTTTCGTTGTTCAGATGTTTTGTCATAACAGTAATGGCAGCTAACTCCTTTTTCATATTTATCATCCTTTAAGTCTGTTTTTTTTAAGGGCATCCTACAAGCATAGCACATTTGATATGAGCCAACTTCCAATTGATCATCTAGTGCAACTCTATCATCAAAAACAAAACATTCCCCATCCCACAAAGTCTCATCATCAGACATTTTCTCAAGATATTTTAATATTCCTCCTTCAAGGTGAAAAACATTATTAAAACCTTCTTTTTTCATTAAGGATGTAGATTTTTCGCAGCGTATGCCTCCTGTACAATACATAGCAATTTTAGTGTCTTTATTTTTGACCTCTTTTTTAAAATTTTTTACCCAATCAGGAAACTCTCTAAATGAGTTAGTTTTTGGATCTATGGCATTTTTAAATTTTCCAATTTTTGTTTCATATGTATTTCGTGTATCAATTACTATAACCTCTGGATCGGAGATTAGTTCATTCCAGTTTTCTGGTTTTACATAATCACCTGATATAATATTTGGATTTATTGAATCATCACCAATTGTTACTATTTCCCTCTTTATTCTTACTTTCATTCTGTTAAATGGCATTTTGTTTGTTTCAGAAAATTTAACTTCAAGTTTCTTAAATCTGTTATCACTTTTTAATTTCTTTAAAATACTTCTAATTTCCTTACTTTTAGACGAAATAGTTCCATTTATCCCCTCTTTTGCTAATAAAATAGTACCTTTAGCGTTATTTTCTTTACATAAAGCTTGGATTTCCGACCTTAAAGATTGTAAATCGTTAATTTCTACAAATTTATATAAAGTGGCCACAGTTATATTATTTATGTGTTTATTTGGCATAATAAATCATCAAAAAATTAAATTAATCATTTTTTAGTTTAGTATTATTATATTATGCTATAAATAAATAAAAAATATTAATTAAAGGGGGAGTTATGCCTACAGGAATAGTTAAGTGGTTCAATGGAAGAAAAGGATATGGTTTTATTGAGCCAGAAGATGGCGGTAACGATGTTTTTGTTCATGTGACTGCTTTAAAAGATTCTGGAATTAAATTTCTCAATGAAGGTGATAAAGTTTCTTATGAACTAACGGAGAATAGAGGAAGAATGGCTGCTGGCAATTTAACTCTAGATGGAGAAAGCTCAACCGAATCCTCAGATGCTGATGATGATCAAGTAGAAGAGAGTGCTGCTGAAGAATCTTCAGAAGAAGAAGCCGCAGAAGAAGAAGCTGAAGAAGAAGCTGAAGAAGAAGCCGCAGAAGAAGAAGCTGAAGAAGAAGAAGAAGCCGCAGAAGAAGAAGCTGAAGAAGAATCTTAAAGTCTTATTTTTTATCCTTTATCCAAATTTTATAATTATCTTCTAAGACAGTAAGAGGTACTTCTCCATTTTCAAGAATAAAATTATGGAAATCTCTTATGTCAAATCTGTTTCCTAAAATATCTTTTGTATTTTGTCTTAATTCAAGAATCTTAAGCATTCCAATTTTATAACTACAGGCTTGACCTGGCCAGGCAATATATCTTTCAATTTCAGCAATAACTGAACTCATAGCTTTACCTGTCTGCTTATACATATAGTCTATCGCTTCTTCACGCGACCATTTTTTATAGTGAATACCGGTATCAACTACCAGTCTTACAGCTCTAAATAATTCAGATTGGAGAAATCCAATTTTATCATAGGGGTTTTCTGATAATCCAATTTCAACAGCAAGTTGTTCCGCATATAAGGCCCATCCTTCAGTATACGCAGTAGAATTTACACCATGCTTTCTAAAGAAACTTAAATCTTTATTTTCTAAGTTAAGCGCTATTTGAAAATGATGTCCGGGAATTGCTTCATGGAATGCTAGTGTTTTCATTCCGAATTTGGGAGTTGCTTTAATATCATATAAATTTGCATAGAAAATACCTGGTCTCTTACCGTCTAAGGATGGACCTCTATAATAACCTCCAGCAGCACTCTTTTCTGAATAAGCTGGTACAGGTTTAACAATCACTTTTGAATTTGGGAGTTCAAGAAAATATTGAGGCATTAACTCGTAGGCCTCATCAATTATATTATTATAAATTTCAATAATTTCGTCTCTAGATTTTTGATTATCCTCGAATAAGAATTCTTCGCTTTCATTTAATTTAATAAGGGTCTCTCCAACATTATCAATATTTTCATATCCTTCTGATTTTAGGATACTAAGAATTTCATTTTTAATTCTCTCAACTTCTTTCAATCCAATATTATGAATTTGCTCTGAAGAATAATTAGATGTTGTCATTACTCTTAATCTTAATGAATAATAATTATCTCCATCAGGTAAGCTCCAAACGCCATGATTTATATTCGATAAAGGTTTTATTTCATGTAAATGTAAAAGTAATAATTGATAGCTTGGCAGTACTTTTTCTTTAATAATCTTTGATGCTTTATTTTTGTATGAATTTATTAATTCTTTAGGCATTCCAATGGATATCAATTTATCTTCATAAATAGTTATTAGCGGGTTTTCGGGTATAGGAATATCAATAATATTTTCAATCTGTCCTATAACTCGCTCAACCATAAATATTGGCGGTAAAATCTTTAGGTTTTTTCTTTTTTCCATTTTTTCAAGAATTTGAGAAAAAACAATGGGAATCATTTCTAATCTTGATAAGTAATATTTGGCATCTTTTTCATCTTTGATTGGATGAATATCAGTCATGAACTCTAAGATTTGAGTATGCAATCCATTCATTTGGATCAAAGGATACGAGTGATAAGGATATTTAGTTTTTTGGTCAATCTCATTTCTCATTTGAAAAAGTGAAATTTTCTTACTTGTTAATTCTTCAGCACTAAGATCTTTATCTTCATAAGAATTAAGAATTTTATATTCTTTTTTTAATTTTTTTAGACCTTTTATATCTTTTTTTAGAGAATAATCTGATAATTTTCCATTGTATGATCTATATCCATATTTTTCTAAAATTCCTATATATGTTAGATATTCTGGGCTTTCTAAGGCGTCATAGACCAATTGCCTTGTTAAAAAATGATTAAAAGAAAAAGGCTTAAAGAATAATAGCTTTGATACATAAGTAGTGGCTAATACTACAAAAATTATTGTTAAAAAAATTAATATTTTTCTTATCATTTATTATTATCCCTATATCAATTTATCATAAAAATATATGAATTGATAAATTATGTTATTGTAAATGATATGCTTTTTAATTATAGGTCCCTTAGCTCAGCTGGATAGAGCACTGGTCTTCGAAACCAGGTGTCAGAGGTTCGAATCCTCTAGGGACCGCCATTAATTTATGCTATGTAAGTTTTTATTGAGTATTAAATTATGTCTAAAATATCCCCATCTTTATTATCTTTAATCGGCGAAACCCCTTTGGTTGAAATAAAAAATATAGATACAGGTTTATGTCAGCTGTATGTAAAAATGGAATCTCATAACCCTGGAGGTTCGATAAAAGACAGAACAGCTTCTTATATTATTAATCAAGCAGAAAAAGATGGGTTATTAAAACCTGGTGGGACAATTATCGAGGCAACAGCTGGAAATACAGGAATAGGGTTAGCGTTAGTGGGCATACTTAAGGGATATAGAGTCCTTTTAGTTATTCCAGACAAGATGAGTCTAGAAAAAGTTGCTCATCTCAAGGCACTTGGAGCAGAAGTTATTTTTACAAGATCTGATGTAGGCAAAGATCATCCAGAATATTATCATAATGTAGCCGAAAAGCTTGTTAATGAGATTCAAGGATCATTTTATGCTGATCAATTCAATAATCCTGCAAATATTCTTGCGCATGAAGAAACAACAGGACCAGAAATTTATAATCAAATGGATGGAGATATAGATGCTTTTGTAGCCGGAGTAGGAAGTGGCGGGACTATAACTGGAGTTGGTAGATATTTAAGAAAAGTTTCTCCGCAAACAAGTATAGTTGCTGCTGATCCGATAGGATCAGTAATTAAAGATGCTGTTAAGACAGGGTCCTATAAGTATGATGGAGGATCATGGTTTGTAGAGGGGATTGGAGAAGATTTCATTCCTAATAATTGTGATCTCGAAGTTATAGATGATGCTATAAGTGTTTCTGACAAAGAAGCTTTTGAAGCCATACATATATTGTTAAAAAAAGAAGGTATTTTAGCTGGCTCTTCAGCAGGGACATTATTTGCAGGGGCCATTAAATGGTGCAAAAATCAAAAAAAAGAAAAAAGAGTAGTTACTTTAATATGCGATACTGGCAATAAATACTTATCTAAGGCTTATAATGAAAAGTGGTTAATTCATAACGATCTAATAATTAAAGATCCCCAAGGAGATCTACAGGATGTAATTGCCTTTCGAGCAGATAAAAATCAAATAATTTATGTTAAACCGGAAGATACTCTTGCTACAGCTTTTAATAGGATGAATAATTCAGATATCTCTCAGTTACCAATATTAGATAAAGAAAAATTGGTTGGCATGATTACAGAAAACGATATTTTAAATCATTGTACAAATAGCAAAGGGTTTGAAAAGAAAGTATCAGAATGTATGCAAAAAAATTATGTATCTCTTCAAATTAATTCTTCTTTAGAGGATTTAATTGAATTATTAAAAGAAAACAATATTGCTATTATTTTAAAAGAAGAAAAATTTGTTGGTATTATTACTAGAATTGATCTGCTTGCATATTTGAAAAGGAATTAGATATATGAGTAAAAATAAAAAAGGGTTTGAAACTCGTTCAATTCACTCTGGCCAGTCAAGTGATCCATCGACTGGAGCCGTTATGACTCCAATTTATGCTACATCGACTTATGAGCAAGAGGGCCCTGGAGAGCATAAGGGCTATGAATATTCTCGAAGCGCAAACCCAACAAGAAAAGCTTTAGAGGAGTGTATTGCAGACCTTGAAAACGGTGGATCTGGCCATGCTTTTGCCTCAGGAATGGCTGCAACATCAACGATTATTGATCTTTTAGACTCAGGTGATCATATAATTGCGTGTGATGATTTATATGGTGGAACTTATAGGTTATTTGAGAATGTGAAAAAAAGGACTTCCGGAATCCAATGTGATTTTGTAGATTTTTCAGATCTAAAAAATATTGAAAATGCCATAAATGAGAAAACAAAAATGATTTGGTTGGAGACACCAACTAATCCTCTTTTAAAGGTGATAGATTTAGGAACGATTACAGATTTAATTAAAGATAGAGATATTATTGCAGTCTGTGATAACACTTTTTGCTCTCCATGGGTTCAAAAACCCCTAAATCAAGGATTTGATATAGTTATGCATTCGGCAACAAAATATATTGGAGGTCATTCAGATGTAGTTGCAGGAATTGCTGTTATCTCAAAAGAAAGATCTGACTTATCAGAAAGGATTAATTATTTATTAAATGCCAGCGGAGCAATTACTGGCCCATTTGACAGCTTTCTTCTTTTGAGAAGTTTAAAAACTTTATCTGTAAGAATGGAAAGACATTGTGAAAATGCTATGCTGGTTGCAGAATTTTTACAAGATAACTTCGCTAATTATGAAATAATTTATCCAGGTCTCAAGAGCCATAAGAATCACGATATTGCAAAAAAACAAATGAATATGTTTGGAGGAATGCTGTCTATTATAACTGATGGAAATATAGACAATGTTAGAGAAATACTTAATAAATTTGAAGTTTTTACTCTTGCTGAAAGTTTAGGTGGAGTTGAAAGTTTAGTAAGTCATCCGGCAACAATGACTCATGCCTCAATCCCGAAAGAAAAAAGAGAAGAGTTGGGAATAAAGGATGGTCTTATTAGGTTATCTATAGGACTTGAAACTATAGATGATATTCTCTCTGATCTTAAAAATGCATTAAGTTAAAAATTAAAAAAGAATAAAATGTCAGAAATACTTTGGGAGCCAAAAAAAAGTAATATTAAAGATTCAAATATGTTTTCTTTATATGAAAAGGCTTTTCACAAGAAATTATCAAGTACTAAAGAATTTAGTTATGATCTTTTGCATAAATGGTCGTTAGATAATATTGAAGAATTCTGGAATTTAGTTTGGGATGATTCAAATATTATTGGTACCAAAGGAAAAAGTATAATTAATGACTATAATGATTTAATTAAAAGTAAATTCTTTCCAAAAGGTCACTTAAATTTCGCAGAAAACTTACTAGTTGGTGAAGATCATAGAGAAGCCATAATCTTTTATGGTGAGGGAAAAGAAAAAAAGTCTCTTTCTTTAAAAGAATTAAAATCAAAAGTTGAAGTTCTAGCAAAATGGTTAATTAAAAATGGTGTAAAGAAAGGTGATAGAGTTGCTGTTTTAGCAACAAATTCGCCAGAAACTATTATTTCAATGCTTGCAACAGCTGCAGTAGGAGCTATTTTCACATCATGCTCTCCAGATTTTGGGGAGGAAGGAATTATTGACCGATTTGGCCAGTGTAATCCTAAAATTTTTATAACTACAGATGGCTACATTTATGGCGGAAAAAAATATGATATTAGTGTTAAGGCTAATAATATTTCTAATAGGATTTCATCCATCGAACAAACAATTCATATTAGATATATTGATGAAACTGGTGTTAAATATAATAATGATTGGCATGAAATATTGTCAGAAAAAAATAATGACAAATTTGAATTTGTAAAAGTTTCTTTTAACGATCCTCTGTATATTCTTTATTCAAGTGGCACCACTGGCAAACCAAAATGTATAGTTCATTCTGCCGGAGGAACATTAATACAGCATATCAAAGAGCATAAATATCATTGCGATATGAAAGAAAATGACCGCATTATGTACTTTACTACTTGTGGTTGGATGATGTGGAATTGGATGGTTACTGCTTTGGCGTCAAAAGTAACCTTAGTTTTATATGAGGGATCACCAATATTTCCTAATCCATTAATTCTTTTCGAAATTGCTGAAAAAGAAAGATTAAGTTTTTTTGGAGCATCGGCAAAGTATATAGACAGCCTAAATAAAATAAAAATAAAACCAAATGAAAAGCATAGCTTTAAGAGTCTTCGTGTCTTTGCCTCAACTGGATCACCCTTAGCCCCCAAAAGTTATGATTGGGTTTATTCAAATGTAAAAAAAGATATACAACTTTCATCAATATCTGGTGGAACAGATATTGTAGCATGTTTTGTTCATGGTAATCCTTGTTTGCCAGTCAAGAAAGGCGAAATACAGTGCTCGTCACTTGGTATGGATGTCCAATCATGGAGTGATAGTGGCGATAGACTTTTTAATAAACCAGGCGAACTTGTATGTGTAAATTCCTTTCCTTCAATTCCATTGGGATTTTGGAATGATGAGAAAGATAAGAGATTTAAAAAAGCATATTTTGAGAAATATAATAATATTTGGCATCATGGAGATTTTGTCATTGAGACCGACAGTAATAGTTTTATTGTTGAGGGAAGGTCAGATGCAACATTAAATCCTGGCGGAATTAGGATTGGAACAGCAGAGATTTATAGACAAGTTGAGTCCTTAGTTGAAGTAAAAGAGGCTCTTGCAATTGGGCAAGAATGGAAAAATGATCAAAGAATAATTCTTTTTTTAATTATGCAGGAAAATATAGTACTTGATGATGAATTAAGAGATAAAATTAAAATCACTATTAGAAATGGTGCGAGCCCAAGGCATGTACCCGCTAAGATTTTTAAGGTTAATGACTTTCCAAGAACCAGATCAGGAAAAATTTCTGAACTAGCAGTTAGAAATATAATACATAAAAAAGAATTAAAAAATATTGAAGCTCTTATGAATCCTGAAATTCTTGATATTTATAGAGATATTGAGGGTTTATAAAATTAATCTTAATTATTACTTTTAAGATTATCATTGAAATCTGAATAATTAGGCCTAGCCATCATCCAGTGATATTCGATACCATATCCTGGATAATTATTTATTATTTTTCCTTCTTCTGTTTTATACCAACTTCCACAACTTCCAGCCCATACAGTTTCAGATAATTTTTTTTGAATTTTTTTATTGTATGCCTGCATCGCATCATCCTTAATATCGATGTATTCAAGACTATTTTTCTTCATATAATTAAGACATTTCATAATGAATAGAATTTGGGATTCAATCATATAAATTATAGAAACATGTCCAGTATTTGTATTTGGACCATAACATATAAAGAAATTAGGAAAATAAGGAACCATTACACCTCTGTAGGCTTCAGCTCCGCTTTTCCAGGCGTTATCAAGAATTTTTCCACCTAATCCTGAAATTTTCACTGGGGATATAAAAATATTTGTATCAAAACCTGTACCGTATATGATTACATCAACCTCGTGTTCACGACCATCTTTTGTGTGAATTTTATTATTTGATATCTTTTCTATTAATGATGTTTCTAGGCTTACATTATCTTTACATAATGTAGGAAAATAATCGTTTGTGGGGATAATTCTTTTACACCCAATTGGATAATCCGGGATTAGTTTTTCTTTAAATGATTCATCCTGAATTTGTTCATCAATTAACATTAATGAACCTGCTGTATAAACTCTTTCGAAATCAAATAATTTAAACCTAGTCAAAATTGCAGAAATTGCTTTCTCAATGAATTTTGTAAAAAAGTTATGTTTTTGATAAAATGCTAGGTAGTTTCTTTCTTGAATGAAATACCAATAAAATCTGTACATTCTTGCGTAAAGAGGAACATATCTTAGGCAAAATCTTTCAAATGAGTTATATAATCTATCAGGTTTAGGAGTTATCCAATTTGGACTTCTCTGAAATATCGTCATTTTTGAAACAGAATCTGCTATTTTTGGTATGAAGCCAATCGCGCTTGGTCCATTTCCAATAACAGCAACTCTCTTATTAGTAAGGTCATAGCTATGATCCCACTCGGCGCTATGAAAGCTATGTCCACTGAATGTTTCAATTCCAGGAATTTCAGGCCATTTGGGCTTATTTAGCTGTCCAAGTCCACTTATTAGCGATCGAGATTTATATCTCTCTCCTGACCTTAAAAAGGTTTCCCATAAATTCTCTTTTTCGTTGTATCGTGATTCAAGAACTTCACTATTGAACTTTATAAAAGGACGAATTTTAAGCTTATCAGTTATATTTTCAAGATAATCTAAAATCTCGTACTGTTCAGGATATGTTTTTGTCCAATCAGGATTCATAGCAAATGAAAAAGAATAAAAATGAGAAGGTACATCGCAGCAAAGTCCAGGATAAGTATTTTCTCTCCAAGTGCCTCCAACACCCTCACTTTTTTCTAATATAAGAAATGATGAATTTTTATTGCGTAAGAGATTATATGCAGATCCAAGGCCTGATATCCCTGCTCCGAGAATTATTACATCATAGATTTTCGTTGGATTACTATCCATTAGGAAATGTTATACTTATAGTGTATCTTTTCAAGCTAATTTGAGAGGCAATAATGCTAGCGATTAATTATTCTGAAGGAAAAGTTAATAAAATGGATATATCTAAGCCAAAAGGCGAAGGTATATTAGTTAACATAAGTACATGCGGAATCTGTGGTACAGACATGCATCTTCTGCATTCAGGTATGCACCTTCCTCATATTGCAGGCCATGAAATATCTGGCTTTCTCCAAGATGGTACCCCTGTAGCTATTGAACCATTAAATTATTGCGGTTCTTGTGCTGAATGTAAGCGAGGAAAGTATAATTTATGTTCTTCTGAAGAATTTGACATTCTTGGAGCAACTACAGACGGAGGAATGACAGAAAAAATGTTAGTTCCTGAACATTGTCTTGTTGAATTAGATAAAAATATGGACTTAAAAAATTCTTCATTGGTGGAACCTATTGCCGTAGCTGTACATGGATACAAAATTACCGATACTAAGACTGAGCACAGAGTAGCGGTTGTTGGAGGAGGATCAATAGGTCAATGTGCAGTTGTAACTGCCTATTGGATGGGTTGTGAAGTAGATCTTTTTGCTAGATATGACCATCAAAAAGAAGCAGCAGAAATTTGGGGTGCAAATGAACCCAATGGAGAATACGATAGAGTTGTGGATACAGTAGGAAATCCAGATGCGCTCGCACAATGTGTTGAATTATTGAAACCGGGTGGAAAAATTATTGGTTTGGCTGCTGGATGGGAAGACATAATATTACCAGGCCTAGGAATATTAAATAAAGAGGGAAGTTTTTATACTTCAAGAATTTATGATGCCAGTGGAGATAATGGAAGAGATATAGATAATGCAGCAAGAATCTTATTCGAAAATCCAGAATTTGGGAATAAGGTTATTACGCATAGATTTCCTCTTGATGCTGCTGAAGAGGCATTTAAAGTTGCAGATGATCGAAAGTCAGGATCAATTAAAGTTGTTTTTGATATTAATATTTAAAGTGAAATAAATTGTATAAAGAAAAAATTTCTAACTATCTAAATCAAAGTTCAAGTTCTGAAAAACTAGGATTTGATAAAAAGAAACTATCATATATTCCTGAATATTTTTCTTCATATTTAAAACAAGAAAGAATCCCTAGTTTTGTATGTTTGGTATCAAGATTTGGAGAAGTTGCACATTATTCACATCAAGGTTTTAAAAATATAGAAACTAAAAAAGAAATAGATAGTGAAACTATATTTAGAATTTACTCTATGACAAAGCCAATAACTTCTTTAGCGATTATGATACTTTATGAAAGAGGTTTAATCAGACTTGAACATGAACTTTATCGCTATTTACCTGAATTTAAAAATATAGAGGTTTGGGAGTCTGGGGATATTAATAATTATAAAACTAGACCCCTGGATAATCCAATATTAATAAGTGATTTATTAACCCATACAGCAGGTTTTACTTATGACTTTATGTTAGGACATCCAGCAATAGGCTTGTATAAAAAAAACGGTCTTCATGATTATAAAAATATAGAAACGCAGGAAGAAATGTATTTAGATGAATTTTGTAACAAGCTATCAACTCTTCCATTATTATTTGAGCCTGGAGAAAAGTGGCATTATTCATGTTCTATTGATGTATTAGGTAGGGTTATTGAAGTTGTCTCAGGAATGTCCTTAGGTGATTTTTTTAAAGAGAATATTTTTAAACCTTTAGAGATGGA
>CACANC010000011.1 GCA_902533755.1 uncultured PS1 clade bacterium | reverse complement strand
TCAAATCCTACCGCTCGTATCTGCAGTAGAGATTTTTACAAAGAAATTGTTTTATACGCCATAAAAAAAGATATTATAATTTTATCTGACCTAGCTTATTCAGAAATTTATTTTAATGAAGATGATAAGCCAACATCCATTTTAGAGATAGATGGTGCGAAAGATGTAGCTGTTGAATTTACTTCAATGTCTAAAACTTTTTCTATGCCAGGGTGGAGAATGGGCTTTGCTGTTGGAAATGAATATTTAATTTCAGCTCTAACAAGAATAAAATCTTATCTTGACTATGGAGCTTTTACACCTATTCAGGTTGCTTCCGTTACAGCTTTAAATAGCGATGAAAAATTTATTGATGATATAAGAATGGTATACAAAGAGAGAAGAGACATATTAATTGAATCATTTTCTAATGCTGGATGGGATATACCTTCTCCAAAAGCAACTATGTTTGCATGGTCGCCAATTCCAGAAAAATATAAGGAAATGAGTTCTTTGGAATTTTCAAAATTGCTTTTAGAAAAAGCTGATATTGCTGTTTCACCAGGTTTAGGTTTTGGCGAATATGGAGAGGGTTTTATCAGATTATCAATGGTAGAGAATGAACAAAGAGTTCGCCAAGCCGCAAGAAACCTTAGAAAATTAATTAAATGACAAAAGAATTGAATATTGGAATTGTTGGTCTAGGAACGGTAGGTTCGGGTGTAATCAAAAGTATTGAAAAGAACAGAGACTATTTTAAAAATAATTATGATGTTGTGTTTAACATCTTAGGTATATCCGCAAATTCCAAGAGTAAGGAAAGATCTTTTAATGCTTCAAATTATAAATGGTTTGATAATCCTCTAGATATTATTGATGAGAAAAATATCGATACAGTAATTGAGTTAATCGGTGGTGAAGATGGTCTAGCTTATGATTTAGCGATTAATTCTCTAAAAAATGATAAGAGCTTTATAACTGCAAACAAGGCATTAATTTCTAAGCATGGAGAGGAGTTATCAATTCTTACTGAAAAACATAAAAATTTTTTTGGTTTTGAAGCTTCTGTGGCAGGAGGAATTCCAATAATTAAAACTCTTAAAGAAAGCATTATTTTAAATGAAATTAGAGAAATTTATGCAATTTTAAATGGTACATCTAATTATATTTTATCTAGCATGAGTAAATTAAAAATAAGTTTTGATGATGCCCTTAAAAATGCAAAAGATAAGGGTTATGCTGAATCTGATCCTACTCTTGATATTAATGGAGAGGATTCTGCCCATAAATTATCAATTTTAAATTCTATAATTTTTTCTGAAATACCATCTTTTAATAGCATTCATATTAGAGGAATAGAGAATATAGAACTTGTAGATCATAATCATTCATCTGAATTTGGATATAATATAAGATTAATTGCTTTATCGGTTATTACAGATAATGGTGTTTATAAGGAAGTAACACCTATGTTGGTAGACAAGGATAGTTCTTTAGGAAGAGTAGATGAAGCAAACAATATAATAAAGATAATTGGCCAGGAAAGTGGGGATGTTGTTTTGGAGGGGCAAGGCGCAGGTGAAGGTCCAACCGCATCATCAGTTATTTCTGATTTAATTGATTGTGCAATAGGCTCGAAACTACACTTATTTAGTAAATCACATTCTGAATTGTCTAATAATATTGATAAAATTTCATCTGGTGAAAGGCCATATTATTTAAGAGTTTTTCTGAAGGACCAAAAAGGCTCTATGTCTAGTTTAACAAAATTTCTAAGTGATAGTAACATTTCTTTAGATAAGATAATTCAAAAAGATGAAAATAGTAATAATGAAAATAAATTTAAACCAGTTATCATGATTACATATCCTGTAAAAAAAGATGAAATTGATTCATTAATTGATATATTAAGTAACTCAGATATTGTATCTTCTGAACCACTACATATGCCAATTTTAGTTAAGGGTTAAAAAATGTCAGATGAAATATTAGATAGAGTGCTCACTCTTGAACTTGTTAGAGTTACAGAACGAGCCGCTGTAGCTGCATCATATCTTGTTGGTAGGGGTAATGAAAAGGATGCTGATCAAGCAGCTGTTGATGCTATGCGTAAAGAATTAAACCAACTTGACATTGATGGTGAAGTTGTAATAGGTGAGGGCGAGAGAGATGAGGCACCTATGCTTTTTATAGGTGAAAAAGTTGGAAGCGGGAAAGGTCCTAAAGTTGATATAGCGCTTGATCCCTTGGAAGGAACGACCCTTACAGCAAAGGGACAAGCTGATGCGTTAACAACAATAGCAATGGCTGAAAAAGGTTCATTACTTAATGCCCCCGATGTTTATATGCAAAAAATTGCCATTGGTCCTGGATGTCCAGATAATCTTATATCTCTTGAAGAGGATCCTGAAAAAAATGTTACAGAGCTTAGTAAGGCGCTTAATAAACCTGTTGAGCAAATAACTGTTTGCGTTCTTGATAGACCAAGACATGATAATTTGATTGAATCTTTAAGATCAGTAGGAGCAAAAGTAAGATTAATACAAGATGGAGATATTGCTGGAGTAATCCATACAACTGAAAAATCTACTGGCATTGATATGTATATGGGGATAGGAGGAGCTCCTGAAGGAGTTTTAGCTGCTGCTGCTCTTCGTTGTATCGGGGGACAAATGCAAACCAAATTAGTATTAGAAGACCAAGAAAAAAAAGATAGAGCAGCAAGATTAGGAATAACAGATTTAGATAAAATTTATGATCTTGATGATATGGTAACAGGAGATGCATTATTTGCAGCAACTGGTGTTACTAATGGCTCAATATTATCAGGAATTCAAATTAATAGTGGAATATGGACTCATACAATTGTAATGCGCTCATCTTCTAAAACTATTCGTTGGATTACTGCTCATCATCAAAATATAGATAAATTTAATTCACAAGACTAACAATGAATGAAAATCTTCTGACTATTGAAAAAAGATCATCGATTAATGGTACTTTTTGGAAGAAACGTTTAATTAATGACAATATAGATACCGATAAAACACCTGATTCAAAACTTAACAATATTTTAGAAACTATTTTATATGGAAGAAATATAAAAAAAGAAGATTTTGATGATTTTTTAGATCCTAAAGTAAATAAACTAATAATAGATCCCAACGAATTAATTGATATGGATATTGCTATAAAAGAAATTACATCAGCAATGATCGATAATAAAAAAATTGGAATTATTGGTGATTATGATGTTGATGGAACTACATCTTCTTCTCTGCTAACAAACTTCTTTGATCATTATGATATTAATTCTGATGTTTATATTCCAGATAGACTTAAAGACGGTTATGGCCCAAATATTTTTGCATTTGATCAATTTATCGAAAAAGGAATTGATACTGTAATTACAGTTGATTGTGGGTCTGCATCAATTAAACCTTTAGAATATGCTAATAAAAACAACATTAAAGTTATTATTATTGATCATCATAAAGTTGATAATATTCTACCTGAATGTTTTGCTCATATTAATCCAACAAGAAAAGATGATAATTCTAATTTAAATCATTTGGCAGCTGTAGGTTTAACATTTTTATTTATAGTTGCTCTTAGAAGAGCACTAAGAGATATAAAAGAATTTAATAACATCAATGAACCAAATTTAAAAAAATATCTTGATATAGTAGCTTTAGGGACTATTTGTGATGTCGTTCAACTAAAATCATTAAACCGTGCTTTTGTTAAGGAGGGTTTAAAAATAATTAATAATACAGATAAAATAGGAATCAAAAGTTTATGTTCTGTTGCAGGAATTAAAAATATTGATGTCTATGAACTTGGTTATATTTTAGGACCAAGAATTAATGCCGCTGGTAGAACAGGTTCACCTGAGTTAGGTTTTAGACTTTTAACTTCAGATAATAACGATGAAACGAATGCTATAGCTGATAAATTAAATGAACTTAACAAGGAAAGACAAAATATTGAAAGGAAGGTGTTAGACCAATCTTTAGAAAAAGTAGAAAATTATATGAAAGAAAATGGTCTAAATGATTACCCAAGCTCAATATTTGTTTCCAATGATAATTGGCATTTAGGAGTTTTGGGAATAGTTGCAAGTCGGTTAAAAGATAAATTTTATCGACCATCTTTTGTCATATCTTCAAATAATGATTTTTGTACTGCTTCCGCTAGATCATTACCAGGAATTGATATTGGAAAAATAATATTAGAAGGAGTAAATCAAGGAATTCTTTTGTCTGGTGGAGGACATGCAATGGCAGGTGGATTTAGTATAGATAAAAATAAGATAGAAGAATTTAATAAATTTTGTGATCATAAAATTTTAGAATTAGATAATGATATCCTAACAAAAAAGACTCAAAAATATGATGACATACTTGATAACGTTGAAATTGACAGAAATTTTTATGAATTTATAAATAAAGCGTCACCATATGGACAAGGCAACCCAGAGCCTAAATTTATTGTACCTAATGCTGAAATTGAATTTTGTAAAGTTGTAGGTAAAGGGCATTTAAAACTTAAAATTTCTGGCAATAACTATAAAAATTTAGATGGTATTGCGTTTAATGCTATAGGAACCCCTTTAGGCGACTTGATAACAAATCATTCTGGAAGTTTAATTCATTTTATTGGTGTAATTAGAAAAAATGATTGGCAAGACTTTAAGGGTATACAATTGCAAATATTTGATGCATTTATAGCCTAGATTCGTTAATAATTTTTCGATATAAAGATATAACGCGGTCCCTTCGTCTATCGGTTAGGACGCCAGGTTTTCAACCTGGAAAGAGGGGTTCGATTCCCCTAGGGACTGCCATTTCAAATGAATGATAATAAAAAGGGTTATTACTATGATAGATGGTTCTTCAGATCCAAAATTTGACAAATTAAGAGTTGCATTTGAAAAAAACTTTCATGATGAACTTGATATAGGTTCGTCATTAGGTGTTAGTCTTAATGGTGAAGTGGTTGTTAATTTGTGGGGTGGCCATAAGGATAAAGAGCTTAAAAGTAAGTGGGAAGAGGATACTATAATTAATGTTTGGTCAAGTACTAAAAATAAGGCATCACTATGTGCTTTATTGCTATTTGAAAGAGGATTATTAGATTTTGATACCCCGGTAGCTGATTACTGGCCGGAATTTTCAGAAAACGGTAAAGAAAAAATTCTTGTCAAAAATATTATGAGTCACTCTTCGGGTTTATCTGGTTGGGAAGAATCAATAAATTACAAAGATTACTACGATTGGAATAAATTATGTTCTCTTTTAGCTCAGCAAAAACCTTTTTGGGAACCTGGAAGTAAAGTTGGCTATCATTCTATAAGCATTGGGTTTTTGATCGGTGAAATTGTTAAAAGAATTACAGGAAAAACTATCGGTAAATTTTTTAAAGATGAGATAGCTAAACCTTTAAAAAGTGACTTTCATATCGGTTTAGATAATGAAAATTTTAATAGAGTGGCTGAAATATTTATGCCTGGAGACCCAAGCACTGAGGATTTATTTGATGATATGGATGAAAGTTCTCCAGCTTATAAAACTATGGCAAATGGTATATTACGTGCATCAGTTGCTAATGAAGAAAATTGGAGAAAAGCTGAAATACCAGCCGCAGGCGGTCACGGTAATGGCAAATCCATTGCTGAATGTATGGGATTAATAGCAAATAATGGCGAGTCTAATGGTGTAAAATTATTATCAGAAAAAAGCATATCGAAAATTTTTAACGAACAGATAATGGATCATGATTTAGTTTTAGATAGATTAGTTAGATGGGGTATAGGCTTTGGCTTGCCAGTTACAAATGATTCATGGATGGGATATTTTAAGAATGATAAAACTTGTTATTGGACAGGTTGGGGTGGATCGCTATCAATAGCCGACAATCAAAATAGAGTTGCTTTGGGTTATACTCCATTAAGAATGGAAGATGATGTATTTGGAGAAGAGCGAACAAATAATATTGTAAGATCTTTTGTTGAGTGTATAGATGAGTTATAAGTATAAAATGAAAAATTCTTTTTATTTAATCATCTTTTGTTTTTTATTATCCCTAAATTCAAAGAGTATTTACTCTGAAGATACTATCCTTTCACAAAACGAAGCCTACGAAATTCAATTTCCTCCAGCAGATAAAGTTGAAATAAGAATACAAAAAATTACAGAAAATTTATTTTTATTTTTTGGTTTAGGCGGGAATATAGCTGTTTCAATTGGCGATGATGGCGTACTTATAGTAGATGATCAGATACCCTCTGTAATGCCAAAGATAAAAGATGCAATAAAAAAAATTGGCGGTGGAGATATTATTTACACTATAAATACTCATTGGCACTATGACCATGCTGATGGTAATTTGGCATTAGACCCAAAAATAACAAAAATTATATCTCATTCAAACGCAAGAAATAACATGTTAGAAGGCGGAATAATTGATCTTGTAAATATTAAAGTCATTCAGGAACCTTATCCAAATTATGCTCTTCCAGTAATAACACATGAGACAGGAATGACACTTTTTTTCAATGATGAAGAGATAGAGTTGGTTCATTATGGTCCTGCACATACATCTGGTGACTCAGCTGTTATATTTCATAAACAAAATGCGATTCATTATGGTGATGTCTTTGTTACGGAGGGTTATCCATTTATTGATGTTAGCAGCGGCGGAAGTATAGATGGAATAATTAACTTTCTTTCTGAATCTTTAACAAAGTTAAAACCTGGAGCCATAATTTTACCTGGACATGGTGAGATAGCAACACTTCAAGATGTTGAAGATACAATTATTATGTTAAAAACCGTTAGAGAAAGAATATTAAAAATGATTGATGAAGGAAAATCTCTTCAAGAAGTCATTGATGCCAAACCCACTAAAGATTTTGACGAAAAATACCCTGATTGGTTAGGTAATTTTGTAAATAGAGCTTATACAAGTTTAAAAGAAGAAAAGTAATTTAATTTTATTTATGAGATAATTCTTTTCTATTTTTGTAATACCCTCTTAATCCTATGTAAGTATGTATTATATTCACAATTACAAAAGCATAGAGATCTAGAATAATAAACATCATTGCACCAGTGAATCTTCCAAGCGCAGTAACAATATAACCGCTAAGGCGTGATTTTGGTTTAGTTGAGCTTACAAGATATACGCCCAAAAGACTTATAACGACAATTATCCATTGACCATACTTAACTATTTGTTCTGCATTTAATAAATCCATAATTATTTCTCCAAAATCTATAAATAATCTTCACGAATACAATTTTTAAAAATATAGCTGGCTCTCTCATAAGGGTCAGGAAATTTTTTTCTTAAATCTTTTGATCTTATTTCAAGGCTAACATCTTTATTAGATTTACACATTTTTATTATCTCCTCTTTTTTTGCCTCACCATGACTTAAACAACATCGATCATCAATTGCAGCTTTTATATATTTATCACCTGTTAATTTCTTTGATGATTGATAGAAATCGCAACCTTGTATGTAAGAAAAAATAGGATTATTTAAATCAGGAATATCTTCCATAGATCTATTTATATGCATTAAATCAATTAATATTCCAGCTACTGGATGGTTAATTGCTGTAACAAAGTCAATAGCCTTGTTTAAGGACTTAACAGTAGTAAATTCTCCAAATTCTAAGCAAATTCTTATATCTTTATTTGCATACTCACACATTTTGTAAAATTGATTGAGTGCTTTATCGTAATCATTATGCCTATTAACAACCAAAATATTTTTTGCAGATAATTCAAGACCAACATCAATAATTAATTTGTGATTATCATTTAAGTTGTTATCATTTTCAAGCCATGTAACTTCAACATCAATTAGTTGAATTTTAGTTTTTTTAAGAGAGTCTCTAGTTTTATTAAGAGCATTTTTATCCCATGTAGTGTTTGGATCAACCCACATACCTGATGATTGAAAACCAGCTCTATGGGCTATTAATGGAATATCCCACGGTAATGCATCCGGAACACACCCTGCTGCCATAGCCCAAAGAGGGTTATTTATATTATTTATCAATTTTAAAAAATAAGTTGTTTTACATGATTACCAATTGATCGGTAATTACAAAAATTTCTACACTGTCTTCTTCAATACCATCATTTGACATTGATTTAGCAGTTTCTTCAGAGGTAAATATTTCGTTAAATTTATCTAAATCATCAGTTTCAAAAATAGCTAATACAGAATTATTATCAGTTGTTCCCATATAAGCGATTGAGACACCTTGGCTTTTAAATAATTCTCCATGTGTTTTAAATTCTTCTTTCCATTTATCTGAACTTTCCACTTTTGCTCTCACTCCAACTAAAGGCATATTTTTACTCCATATTAAATTTGATTATGACTCTATCATTTATATAAGTTATAACAATAAAATGTTTTTTCTAAGATTATTTGGTTGGACTATTGCTTGGTTAATTTTAAGTTATTTAATCTATCTCCTAGTTATTTAATCAAATTTATTAATGTTTAAGTTAAAATATCATCTTTTACTTGTATCAATTATTCCATTTATAGCTATTCATCTATCATTCATTTTATCAGTTCAAAATGAATATTTATCTTTATGCAATCCTTATATTGATGGTTGTTATTCTATAAGTAGAGTTGCAAGACAGCCATCTTCAATAATTATTTTCAAAGTACTTATGTTAGTTTCTGCTCTTTCCCTTTTTTTCTTATGGCCTAGATTATTCAAACCAAAACATAATGTAATAATAATTCTAATTGGTAGAATAGGATCATTATTTCTTATTGCTTATATAGTGGCTTTGGGAGAGGAGGGTTTTTTATATGAATTAATGAGAAGGTTTGGAGTCTTTATTTTTTATATCTTTACCCTCATTTCTCAATGGGTTTTTACTTTTAATGCAGAGATAAGAAAAAGAAAGTTTTTTATTAAAAATTTTTTAATAAATATTATTGTTTTTTTAGAATTCTTAGCTTTTTTATTAGCCATTCCATTTTTTTTATTCGTTAAGAATTATGGTTATGTTGAAAATATTATTGAATGGTGGATAACTTTACTGATCACTCTTTGGTTTTTTATCAACTTCATTTATTATAAAACAAATGATTAATAAGGATGATATTAGAGATTTTAAAGATTACATTGATAAAAGTTCTAATATTGTAATCTTTACTGGAGCTGGGATTTCTACAGAATCTGGTATTCCTGATTTTAGAAGTCCTGGGGGTATTTGGACTAAATTTAAACCAATAAATTTTTCAGAATTTATGGCATCCGAAGAGGCTAGGGTAGAGTCTTGGAGAAGAAAATTTAATATTGATAGTGAAATTAGTAATGCCAAGCCTAATGCAGGCCATATTGCAATCTCTGAACTAGTTTCAAAAGGCAAAATAAAAAAAGTTATTACTCAAAATATTGATAACCTTCATCAAGACTCCGGTGTTCCGCCTGATCAAGTAATAGAATTACACGGTAATACTACCTATGCTAAATGCTTATCTTGTGAACAACGATATGAAATTGAGGATATAAAAAAACAATTCCTTGAGACAAATCTAGCTCCAATATGTGATATTTGTGGCGGTATAGTTAAAACGGCGACTATTTCTTTTGGCCAATCCATGCCTGAGAGAGAGATGATAGAGTCTCAAAATGCAACTCTAAGTTGTGATTTATTTATTGCTATAGGATCTTCTTTACAAGTTTATCCAGCTGCAGGATTTCCCATTCTTGCAAAACGTAATGGATCTAAACTTATTATATTAAACAGGGAACCAACTGATCTTGATGGGTATGCGGATTTGATTTTAAATTACGAAATAGGTATTTTTATGAATGAGGTATTCTCATTAAATAATTGATTATTAATAATAATCTTCTAGTTGATCAAAATCTTTAAGAACTCCTTTTGAGGTCTTAACAGTAATAGGGTTATATTTTTTTATTATTGATTTAAGTCCGGTATCTCTATCTTCAGTATCAATGTCTCTTAATATCATCTTAAGAATTTTTACAGGAAAAATAATTGGATTACCTATCTTTTTATAGCTTTCTGGAACGCATATTTTTTTACAATCAGAACTTGTAAACTTATCAATTAAAAGGTTTAAGTCATTGGTCTTTACCAATGGCATATCACCTAAACCAATAATTACTCCAGTTGTTTGCTTTTGAATGTTGTGAATGGCAACTTTTATTGAAGAAAGTATTCCTTTAGAAAAATCCTTATTATAAAATGCAATTAAATTAAATTTTAAAGCTATCTGATTAATTTTATCGCTTTCATAACCAGTTATAATATTGTTACAATCAATATTGGAATCTAAGTAATTTTTGATAGTATGCTCAATTAACGGTTTATTTTTGTATTTTTTTGTAAGCTTATTTATTTTGCCAGTTCTTTTTGAAATCCCTGCAGCAAGAATAAATGACTCAATATGCATTATCTTAACTTCCAATCATCTCTCATATCTAAATCAAGATAATTATGATGCCTTAGAGATGCTATTATTTCAGACATAATTGATATTGCTATTTCATTTGGTTTAGAAGCATTTATTGGCAGGCCAATAGGCCCATTTACTCTTTTTATTTTGTCTTCACTAAAGCCAGAATTCTTCAATCTTTCTATCCTATTATTATGAGTTTTTTTACTGCCTAATGCACCAATATAAAAACATGAAGAATTAAGGGCATAAGTTATAGCTGGGTCATCAAGACTAGGTTCATGAGTTAATGTAACTATTGCTGTTCGATTATCAATATTAAGATTCTCAAAACAATCTTCAGGCCATGAATTAATTACTTTATCATCAGGAAATCTTTCTTTAGAAGCAAAAGCCTCTCTTGGATCAATTATAGTAACATCAAAGTCTAATAATTTTGCAATCTTACTTAAATATTGTGAAATATGAACTGCCCCAACAATTATTATGTTAAGGGGAGGGTTGAATGGATTGATAATTAATTCTTCATTTTTATAATTAGTAATTATGAGCTGATCTTTAAGAAGAGCATCTTGGGCTAATTTTTGAATATCTGTTAATTCTTTTTTGTCTAAGATAATAATTTCAACATTATCATCATTAATTTTTGAAACTGTACAAAATGGCTTTTTATCTTTGTTAAGACGTATAATCTCTTCTAAA
The DNA here is from genome assembly GCA_902533755.1 of uncultured PS1 clade bacterium. Lineage (GTDB taxonomy): Bacteria > Pseudomonadota > Alphaproteobacteria > MED-G09 > MED-G09 > AG-430-B22. The sequence continues at coordinate 20,722 of CACANC010000011.1, read as the reverse complement.
ATTTTATTATCCATTAGATCTAAGAATTTCTAATCTAATTCTAATATCACCACCACAAGCAAGACCAACCTCCCAAGCAGTATCATTTGTAATACCATAGTCAATTATTTTAACTTTTGGATTATCAAATAGTTCCAATGCATTGGCAACAACATCACCTTCGACACATCCACCAGAAACAGAACCTATCATATGCCCATCATCTCTTATTGCTAATTGAGATCCCGCTCTTCTTGGCGCAGAGCCCCAAGTTTTTAACACTGTAGCTAATGCAACTTTGTGACCTGCATTAATCCAATCATTTGCTTTTGAGAGAACCTCTATATTGCTCATATTAAATTTTCTACTGCTCTTAATGCCATTATATCAACTAAATTTGCTCTATAGGCTGAATCGGCATGTATATCAGACATTACACCGTCAGAACTAAGCTTGATATTTTTGGCGTTTTCTAATGATAAATTAATTGATAGGGCTTCTTCCATTTCAGTCCACTTAAATACACCATTCTCACTTGCTCCAGTAACAGCAACATTGACTGCATCATCGAAGACTGACAAATAAACTCCTGCCATTGCATATCTCGAGGCAGGATTAGGAAATTTCATATAGGATGACTTTTTTGGAATATTAAATTCAACAGATACAACTATTTCATTTTCTTCTAAGGCTGTTTCAAATAAACCAATAAAAAAATCTTCAGCATTTATTTCTCTATTATTAGTTTTAATTTTTGCATTTAAACTTAAACATGCTGTTGGGTAATCAGCAGTTGGGTCATTATTTGCTATTGATCCACCAATTGTACCCATATTTCTAACATGAGGATCACCTATTCCTTCAGCAAGTGAGGCTAATGAAGGAATTTTTTTCATGATAATGTCTGAAGATGAAACCTCGTTATGCGTTACTGTAGAACCAATAGTTACTGAATTTCCATTATCGTTAATAAAATTTAACTCATCAATTCCAGATATATCAATGAGCGTTGATGGTGACGCTAATCTTTGCTTCATTGTAGGAATTAATGTTTGCCCTCCAGCAAGAATTTTTGTTTCTTCATTTTCACTTAAAAGTTTTTCAACTTCTTGAATAGTATTAACTTTTTCATATATAAAATTGTACATTTTTATCCTACTTATTTGCTGCAGCTAGAATTGATTTCACTATATTTTGATAACCAGTGCACCTACACAAATTACCTTCAAGTTCTTCTCTAACTATTTTTTCATCTAAATTAGGCTTTCTGTTTATAATATCTATAGCCGCCATTATCATTCCAGGAGTACAAAAACCACATTGAAGACCATGATGGTCTCTAAAAGCTTCCTGAACAGGATGAAGATTATCCCCATCAGCAACACCTTCTATAGTAGTAATATTTTTTCCATTTGCTTGTACAGCTAACATAGTACAGCTTTTCACAGCTTTACCCTCAAGATGAACAACACAGGCTCCGCACTGACTAGTATCACAACCTACATGTGTTCCTGTTAGATCCATGTCATCTCTTAAAAAGTGGACTAATAATTGTCTTTCTTCTACTTCGGCCGATAAATCTTGACCATTAACATTTATATTGACTGTGGGCATTTTTTCCTCAAATAATTTGTTATGATAAACTATACCAAAATAATAGTGATAAAGAAGTTAAAATAATAAGTACTGTAATCCATGAGTTTTGATTTAATCCTTTTGAATGTTTTTCAGTTATTTCAATTTTATCATCATTGCTATTCTGTGGGTTAAGAATTTCATTAAATTTACCAAAAAAATCATCTGCTAACTTGTTAGCTGTTGTTTCAATCAATCTTTGTCCAATTTGAGCTAGTTTTCCACCAACATTTGCATCTACATTATACTTTAGCAGTGTTCCTTCAGAGACTTCAGTTAATTCCACATTAGCTGTACCTTTGGCAAAACCAGCTGCACCACCAGTTCCTTCTCCAGTTAAAGTATAGCTAGTTGGTGGATTAATATTAGATAAAGTAATATTTCCTGTAAATTTAGCACTAATTGGACCAATCTTTGTTTTTACGGTTGCAGTTAAATTATTTTCATCTTTTTTTTCAACATTTTCAGCACCCGGAATTGCTAATTTAAGTTTTTCAGGGTTATTTAAGGCATCCCAAACTTCCTGTTTAGATGCATTAATGATTTTTTCGCCGTCCATTTTCATTTTATTATCCTATTTATATATATTCTCATATTATCTATTGAATAATATTTCAATGCTAGAGTTATTTTTTCCTATTTATCTTGGCAATAAATTGCAAATAAGTTAAAAAAATCCTTATTAATTTTAAGAGGGAATTATGGAAATTCAACTAACCGAAGGAATGATGATATCGGGCATAATATTGGCAGTAACTTTTATTGGCATATTTACTGAAACTTTACATGGATTTCATAGATCAAAGGTAGCAATGCTTGGAGCTGGCGTAATGTTAGTTACTGGAATGTCTTATGGTTTTTATGATCCTGCTGGTGCATTTATGGCAGTTGATTGGAATGTCGTATTTTTACTCGGCTGTATGATGGCAATTGTATCTATTATGATTCAAACAGGTGGCTTTGAAGTTATGGCTACAAATATTGGTCGAATCTCTAAAGGTAGAAAGTTTATGTTAATGGCTTTACTTGGAACTGCCGTAACAGGTCTTTCTTTATTATTGGATAATGTTACTACTGTTGTAATATTTGGTCCCTTGATTATTTTAATTTGTCAGTCACTCAAAATAACACCTATTCCTTATTTATTAGCAGCTGCATTATTATCAGACACAGGAGGTGTTGCAACATTAGTTGGAGATCCCCCAAATTTAATGATTGGTTCTGCTTTTGGTATAGATTTCAATACTTTTGTAATTCATATGGGTGGAATTGTTCTATTAGCTTGGCTAGGAACTTTAACTACGCTTAGAGTTATATTTAGAAAAGAGCTTAGCACACCTGCGGAGGGATCCTTTGAAGATAGAATTGAATACAAAGATAAACCACTTTGGAATAAATCGATTTTTGTTTTACTTTTAATGGTAGTTCTATTCGTTATTCATGGAACAATTCATTGGCAACCATGGATGGTTTCAGGACTTGGTTTAATCATTCTTGTTTTTTTAGGAAAATCTCTTGATCTAGATGAAGTTATGGAAAAAGTTGAAATGCAACTACTCATATTCTTTATTTCTTTGTTCATGTTAGTTGGTGGAGTAGAAGGAAGTCAATTCCTTGAATATCTTGGCCAGTTTATCATTCCATTTGTTGAAAGCGATTTATTTATGGCTACATTAATTTTAATGTGGGTTGCCGCAGTTATGTCAGCTGCTATAGATAACATACCATTTACAGCAGCTATGATACCAATTATTGCCTCAATAGGTGATCCAGCTTTACAAACTCCTTTATTATGGGCCCTTGCCCTTGGAGTAGGTATGGGTGGAAATGGAACACATATTGGTTCAACAGCAAATGTATTTATAGTCACTATTTCTGAGAGATTAGCGAAGGATACAGGTGACCCTTCTCTTGCAATCACTCCTCTTAAGTGGTTCAGATACGGTTTACCAGTAATGATTGTAACATTAATAATTTGCTCAATTGTATTAACATTATTCTGGGATTTCTATGCTAACCCATTAGATTCAATTGTTTACAATCCAAATGCATCTGGCCATTAATTAATGAAAAGAGTTGTACCTGAGGGCTTTATTCTAAATGAAGGAAGAGGCCCTTATACAACTCATAATGGACCATTCTATATCAATACAGAAATCGATCCCTGGTTACACGGAACTTTTATATTAGATCGTCATTGTAATGGAGCACAAATAGCACATGGCGGAATGCTGATGTCATTTGCTGATGGAATATGTGGTCATGCTGTATATAAAGAAACTAGAACCGCAGGAGTTACTATTAAGTTAAATTCTGAATTTTTATCAGCTGTCAGAACTGGAGAGTGGTTAGAAGGATATGCAAAAGTTAATTCAACAAAAGATGATTTCGTTTTTTGTGAATCGAAACTTTATGTTGGAAATAGAGATGTGCTTTTAGTAAATTCAATCTTTAAATTAAGGGCTAATAAAGAACAAAAAAAGATAATAAAGAAAAGACGTTAAAATTTCTTTATGATAATAAAACAGCATCGGGGCGTAGCGCAGGCTGGTAGCGCACCTGGTTTGGGACCAGGGGGTCGGGAGTTCGAATCTCTCCGCCCCGACCACTTTAAATAGCTATATTTAGCCAAGTAATATTTAAAAATATCTTTTATTTTTTTAATAACTAATTTTTATTCAGTTTCTGGACATTTTATGGACTTTAAAATCATTTAAAATTGAACGCTAACTAGACATATTATCTAATTAATTTAAAGTGTGCTTATGAGGAATAGAATATTTTTAATGGTTATTTTCCTAGTTTCCTGCGCTGGGCCAACTTTATTAACTCAAGACGGCGCTCAAGTTAGACAAATTTCAATTGAAGAGTCTAAGCAATGTAAGTTTATTGAAGTAATTGTCACAAGAGATCGAGGTCCTTCATCAGGGCAAGCATTATCTGATGCAAGGAATGATCTAAGGAATATAATCGCCGAAAAAGGAGGTAATGCCTTTACTCTTCTGGATGAACATAAAGATGGGTGGGTTGATTGCCTTTTAGATATTAGATGTGGAGCGAATGTTGAGGCTCAAGCTTATCTATGCCCAAGTTTGAATTAAGGAAATGTATTACAGAAAAATAATAAAAAGATTCTTTTTTGTTTTAGCTTTATCTCTGAGTTTAAATATATCTATGATTTCGAGCTCCAAAGCTTGGTTAAGTTTGGTTTCATATACAAGTATAGCATCATTTATTACAGCACCTTTTTTAGCAACTCTATTAGTTGAAGAGAACGATATCGATAATTTTATTGATTTTGCCATAAAAAATCATAACAAACTAAATGTTGATGAAGATATAACTGAGTCATTAGATAGATCTTGTAATATGGAAGAGTGGAAAATTCTTTCTTTGCCTCAGCCAATAAGAACTGCCTTTCTAAACAATCAAAAAAAAATAATTAATTCCCAAGTTAATGTGAGTCTTGTAGATGAATTAATAATTGGTATGTTTAACTTTGAAGATATTTCTAAATTTATCTCTGCATATAATATTCCATTAGATAGAAAGGATTTGGAGATGTTTCGTGAAGGCCTTTCATCGCGTGAAGGCCTTATAAATGAATATATTCAAGAAAGAGGATTTTATATAAAAAATAATATTTTTTATGATTCTAAAACTAACAATAAACTTAACAAAAAAATTGAATTCGATACTTTGTTTTATTCTGATGAATGGGAAAGAATTGATAAGCTATACATAGTTGAAGGTGAAATTAATCAGGATATACATTTTTATTCTGAAGATGATAGGCCTATTTTAACGATATCCATTGCTAAAAATTCTATTCATTCAATTAGAAGTTATCCTAATGAATTTTTCGATACAAATTTAATTATAAAAAAGGGTAAAATATCCGGTTCAATAATTTTTCATATTAATGAATTTTATGATGAATCTTTAAATGGGATAATTTTGAAAATTGAATTAAAAGACAATTTTATTTCCGGTATAGAGATTAATTCTAAAAATTTTGATAAATTTCTTGATATTAGTAATAATTTTAAATCCTTAAATAACAGTGTTAAATCAGAAGCATTCATTACTTATAATGAAAACAAAAGATTTAAAATGGATGCCTACCTAAGTGAGAAAGAATATACTTATAAATTTACTTTGTTTCATAAAAATAATAATAAGTTTATTTCTGAAGAATTTGATGGATTCGATTCTATCTTTTGTGACGGTAGAAGCATTAAGCTTTATGACAATAAAGGTAAAAATTTTACAAATTTAAATATTCTTAAATTTTTAAGTTTAATTTCTTCTTATGAATCCTCTAAATCTTAGTAAATTAATCAGTTAAAGACAGTAAAGGGTGCGATTTATAGAATTCTTCACTCCAATATCCATCTTTTAATAGGGCGTCCTCAACTTCTTTTGCATGTTTTTTTGATAAAGTGAAAGTTCTATATTTATTAAATAAGCTTATTCCATAGGCATTCGGATTTATAGCAAAAATATGATACCAAAAATTCAAAGCTGGAGACATAGAGGTTTGATCGGGATGATATCCGGAAGAATAATGCTTATTAGTCTTGTATAATTCAATTAACCTTTCTGTTTCCTCTTTATACAAAAGGTCTCTTTCTTTTGGCATATCATTTGTAATATCAACAAGCTTTTCATTTTTAACAGAAAATATCCTTCTGATATTACTTTCTCCAGCATTTGGTCCCCATTTTCGTCCATAGGAATGTATTACTGCAGTTATTTCACAAACACCGTCATTATTGAGATCTGTCACTTTTGCTTGATAGTGATAGCCAAGATTAATTAATTTATCAGGATCTTTCCAACCTCTCTCATCAACGCTACTTTTTACGAGAGTAATTCCAAAATTAAAACTTGAGCCTGTGTCAGAGTACTTGATAATAAAGAAATCTGGATAATCAGGGGTATGCCATATATCATCACACCAATAAATATTAAAAGCAATGTCATGATAAGCTTCACTCCAATATTCTTGTGGTGATGAGGTAAAAACTGCAGCATTCAATAAGCAATTATAAAAAAATATAAAACCAAATATGGATAACTTATAAATCAATCTCATGATTTTAAGATATTATGATTCATTCATTTTATGGACATTTTATGGACATAAGAAAGTGAGTAGTTAGATGAAATAAGATGAAATAAGATGAAATAAGATGAAATTAGATGAAACGCAAATATAGCAACCATGCGATATTGAGGCTGACATTGACTTTTGGGCATACTATAATACTATGGTTTGGGACCAGGGGGTCGGGAGTTCGAATCTCTCCGCCCCGACCATTTAAAATGAAGCAATTCTCCAATTTTAGTGAAATTAAATATTTAATTTTTTAAAAAGATTAAATTCTGTACCCTTTCTGTACCCTTTTTTTATTTTATATAGCTGAAATATAATCAAATAGTGGGTTTCAAGAGATCGCATCTATTCTTTTTTTATAACAAAGTAATACAAATTATTTAAATCATGGATATAATAAAATCTTACTGCAAGATATTTACATGATTAAATTTCCTGAGATAAAAAATATAGCATTAGGTTTATTACTTGGAATTTTGATAACCCTATTCGTAACCAGAGATAAGGATATTCAAATTAATAATTATGGTGTCATTGATAGTGTTGGTATTTGGCATTTTGATGGCGGCTTTAGAGATTTTGAAGAATACACAAATGGTGAGTTTGTTGAGATTTTTAATAAAAGAGATTATGCGCTTGAAATTTTGAAAAGTGATAAAATGCAGAGAATAGAAATTGATGACAAAGTCGATGAAGAGTTACAAATTAGCTCTGATGATAATTTATGTAATCAAGCAAGAGATGCAGGAGGTGGTTTTCGACTATTAGGGGAATATAAAGATTTTAGTTATGAAGAATTCTTTTTTTATCAGGATATTGATCAATTAAGAGAATTTCTATCAGACGATGATTTGATAGAAGGAAAAAATTATTTTTATATTTATAAATCTCTTTTGGGATTAGGACACTATTACGATACTCTTTACCAAACAAAATTACAGATATCAGAAGGCGAACCTCCAAAATGTTATATCTATTTGAAAATTGAGGATTTAAATTTTTTAAACTATATTTATGAGTAAGACTTTATACTTTCTTATTTTCGCCTTTCTCTTACCTTTTTATTAAATGTTGATTATTATATTTTTAGTCTGAAATATTTTTTCAGAAGATGATGAGAAGAGTGTAAGCCAATAATGGATTATATTGATAAGAAAATAGAAGAATTTTACAAAACGCAAGATCTAACGCTAAATATTCTACCTTCAAAGCTACGAGAACAAGCGATGAAAGGTAATTTAGATGCTATGTTTGAATATGCTAATACTATAATATCTCTTCCAGAAGGACTATTGCCACCAGAACAAAATATGCTTGCTAATACTTTGATGTTGAGAGCTTCTTCAGAGGGACATGAGGAAGCTAAGTGTCATATTGCATTATTATATATTACTGGTGAAAGTAAATATCTTCACAAGGATGAGGAAGCAGGCAAAGAAATATTAAAAGATTTAGAAAATTCTAAAAGTACTATAGTGCAAAATTTTATTAGTTGGTTTGATCATAGATATTTCGAACTTGGTACTGAAGAAGAGAAAAGCGAATATTTATTCAAAAAAATGAATAAAATAGTAGAAGAAGATATTCCTGAGCACGCATCTAATACTCTTAAACAAATACCAAAAGCGTTTGAACTTACTGAAGAGTTTATAATTAGAAAAGAAGTGCTTAGAGATGATAGAGAATTATTTGCTCAATACCTTAATGAACATGTACTTTCAGCGGTCTTCAATTTAGATGATATTGATCGAGCAAAAGAATTATTAAATGATAATCCCTATGCCCGAAAAGAAGTATTAGATAAATGGGAAAAAATGAAATTCATTTTACATCCGCGTGATGATTATATGTCGCTAAAAGGATTAACAATTGATGAAATAAAAGAAGCAGCATTTAAATTTGAAAAAAAAATTTAAAATAAAATTTTAACGTGAGATGAATAATAAATCTGTACCCTTTCTGTACCCTTTTTTATTACGAAAACACACTACTAAGCATAATTAAGCATATACATATTAGGAAAGTATAAATTCCTAAAACCTATACCCACCTTTAATACGCGATGTAAAATAAGGCTTTACGACCACTTAAAAATAGGTAGAATACTGTTTTTGGGACCAGGGGGTCGGGAGTTCGAATCTCTCCGCCCCGACCACTTCTTCTTACTGTGTTTTTCTTGGTTATTTTTATTATTATTGGCGGAACTTAAAAGATATTCAATTCATCTTCTATTTTTTAAATATAAAGGCAGATATATAAAGCAAAAAATTGGAACCCAATAAATTAAAAAGAGACTTAGAAAAAATAAAAAATTTTCTCTTATTGATAAAAGTAATCCTGAAAATAAAAGGAAATTCCATATGTAATCAATTTTTTTATGCCATTCATGCCATTTTTTGCCATATTTAATCTCCATTTTTTCTCTAAAAGCCATAGCAGGTCGGTAAACATGCCTTAATACAACTGGAGTCTCATTAAGAATCATTACGAAAAAACCAGAAAAAAACAGAAATTGTGATATTAGGTTGATGTTCATTTTTAATAGTTTAAAAGTATAAAATATCACTTTTGTATAATTTTAACTATCAAATAGAGGAATTAAAAATGACTAAACTAAACCTTTTATATGCATCTGAAATGGGAACAGCTATGGAAGTTGCTGATAATGTCTCAGAAATTGCAAAAAACAAATCTATTGATGTTGATCAAGCTGAATTAAATGATGTTTCAATGGATGACTTGTTAACAATGAATAAAGTTTTAATTGTAACCAGCACAACGGGGGATGGAGATCTTCCAATGATGGGGGAGATGTTCTGGGAAGAGTTATCGAAAGCGGAAATTGATCTTAAAAATATTGAGTATAGTGTATGCGCTCTTGGTGATAGCTCACACTTTCATTTCTGTGGCGCAGGTAAAAAAGTGGATGAAAAGCTTGAGGAGCTTGGAGCAAAAAAAATTTTAGAAAGACATGAATGTGATGGAGATACTGAAGGATATGAAGAATGGGCCGCAATATCACTAGAAAAATTAGGTTTTTAAATAAATCTAACGAATATCTCAAAATTGTTAGAATAATGTTTTTGGGACTAATGGTTCGGTAGTTCGAATCTCTCCGCCTCAACCATCGAGATAAATTATGCAAAAAAATGTATTTGATGAAATAATTGATGAATGTTGCTCAAATCCAATTACTGGTTTCTATAGAGATGGTTTCTGTAATACTGATGATAGAGATGTTGGAATACACACAGTATGTGCCTATATGACTGAAGAATTCTTAGAGTTTTCAAGTCAGAAGGGTAATGATCTTTCTACCCCTAGGCCAGAATTTTCATTTCCTGGATTGAAAGAAGGTGATTCTTGGTGTTTATGTGCGGAAAGATGGAAAGAGGCATATCAATTTGGAAAAGCACCGAGAATATATTTAAGAAAAACACATAAAAAGACACTCGAAATAATTAATATTGAAATATTAAAAGAATTTGCATTGGATTTAGATTAATAAGATTAATGTCTAATAATAAACAAATAATCTTAGATTTTTATAAAGCACTCGAAAATAGTGATTTTGAAACATTAAATACATTATGGCATGATGATGTAACGCTTACATTAATAGGATCAACACCTGTTTCAGGAAGTTTTAAAGGTAAAAACTCAGCAATAAAACTAATAGAAAATGGTGTATTATCAAACTTAAAATTCGACACAGTTAGTTTTGCAAATAATTGGAATATAATTGCTGCAGAAAATAATACTGTTGTTGGAATAATGACTTTAAAAGGTAAAAGTATTCACAATAAAGACTATAACCAAATTTATTGTCAAATTTTTACACTCAAGGATAATAAAATTTATAAACTTCATGAATTTTTTGATACATCACTAGTTGAAACTTCTCTTTTTAATAAAGAATATAAAGTAAGATAATTAGACTATGAAGAATTTATTTAAATCACTTTTACTACTAATTTTTGTTTTATTAATTATCGGGCCTATCTTACTGGTTTTTATTTAGTTATAGGTTTATTAAGATTTACAATGTAGGATATAAAAAAAAGGTGAAATTATGAAAAATATTATATTTGTATTTGTTTTAACTATATTTTTAACAATGTCTGGCAATGTTTTAGCTCACTGTGGAAACGCTGAAGCTCATGCTAAAGCTTCTGATCACCAATCTCACGATGATACAAAAGACAAAAAAGATAAAGATAAAGATAAAGGTTAAGTTACTATAAATTTAAAGAGAGCCATTGCGATTTGTAATGGCTTTTTTTTTGGAGATTTTTTATGAAGTACGAAAATATGGAAGAATTAAGAAAAGAATTAGATCTTCTGGATAATGAATTAATTAAATTAATTTCTAAAAGATTTAAATTTATCGAACAGGCAGCAATAATAAAAGACGATATATCTAAAATTAGAGATAATGACAGAATTGAAATTATTATAGGAAGATTAAGAGAATTAGCTGAGGATAATGATATCAGTCCGGATATTGTTGAAAAACTATGGAGATTTATAATAGAATTATCTATAGAGTTAGAAACAGAAATTTTTAGTAAGAAATAAAATTGGAGACATGAATGCTATTAGATAAATATCCTATTTTTCAACAAGCTTATCTTGTTAATGATTTGGAAGAATCTGCAAAAAAATGGAATAAAATTTTTGGGGCAGGGCCATTTGTTTTTTCTCCACATCATAAATGCGATAAATTTGAATTTAGAGGAACCCCTCAAGAAGCTGATGTATCTTATGCATTTGGTTATGTTGGGGATATGATGATTCAATTTATCCAACAACATGATGAAACTCCATCCATTTATAGAGATATGTATCAAAATGGAGAAGAAGGTTATCATCATATTGGTGTTTTAGTTTCTGATTTTGATAAAGAATTAGATAAACTATTGAGTCATGGTTTTGATCTGGCCTGCAGGCTTTATGCTGACGGAGTTGATGCTGCATATGTTGATACAAGAGAATTTAATGGTGTATTTACTGAACTACATGGTGATCCAAATCATATTTTGGGTGAATTTGCTAGATGGAAAAGAGCTCATGATATAAGTAAACCGGGAGATGATATTCATCTAAAAAGAGTAAAAATTATTAAATAAATTTTGGATCCTAAATTATATAAATATATTTAATTAATTCAGTTATTTATATAGGAATTCCAATGTATTAATTTAATTATCTAATATATCTTTTAAATAATTCAACCTATCTTGTCCCCAAAATCTCTCTTTTTTATAAATAAATGTCGGAACACCAAAAACCTTTAATTCTCTCATAATTTTAGTAAGAGACTTTAGGTCTTTATCAATATCTTCATTATTCATTGCAGATAAAGCTAATTTAGGGTTTATCTCGATCTCATTACAAATATCAGTAATAATGTTCTTATCACCAACATTTAATCCCTTTTCAAATCGAGCCTCAAAAATTTTTAACATAAAATCAAGGCCTTTACCTTCTTTATTGACCTCTGACCAAGCCGCATGAACAGATGGCCAATTACAATCTGGAGGTAATTCATTTACTAAATCAATATTTAGATCGTCAAATAATCTTTTGCAATCCTCCATCAGATAATCTCTTTTATATGGATTATTTAATGTAACGGCTTCCAATATTTCTTTTGGAACATAGCAAAAAGGTACAAATTTAGGTTTTATATTTAATTTAAGAGCTTTTTTTATTCCTACACATGCATATGGGCTTCTAAAATTGAAAAAACATAAGACATCGTTACCATTTATATCTATATCCATTTAAATTCCTTTTAAATTTATTAAAATTTTTTTATTACTTTCGTTAAAATTTATTAGAACATCTTCCCATTTGGGAGGGCCAAAATTACCTCTTTTATTATTTGAAAAACCAAAAGGTTCTTTTGGCATTCCTAGAAAATTCCCTGTTAATACTCCATTATTATCAAGGTCATGAATTCCCGCTATAACATAATTGCCATATGGTAAATCAAAGGTAACCTTTCCTTTGTAATTAGAAATTAATCCTTTAGTGCCCAATAAGATATGTTTTGGATTAGCTTTTTGATTTACTTTAGTTTTTCCAAAATATTCTTGCTTATCATATACAGCAAGCAAAACTGGTCCATCTTTGTTTTCAGAAGTAACCTCAACAGTTAATATTTCTGCCTTAGTTGAATTAGCTATTAAGAGAGAGAGAATTAAAAAAATTACTTTTTTATTAATCATATATTACCTTCAATCCTTTCTCTATTGCCTTAAATGCACATATTTCATCGTTTGATCCACTGCTTCCTGAAACACCTACACCACCTAAATGATAACCATTCCTTAGAATTATAGGAGCCCCACCTGGTAATAATGCAATATCTGGAATTGTTGCTATTCCTTCATTTTTGTTTTCATTATCAAATGCCATTTGAGCAAGTTCTTTAGTGGAAAAGGGAAGGCCGGCTGAAGTTTTTCCTTTTAAGCGAGATATTTCTTCTGAAGCAGGGTATGTTCCATCCATAGATGCATAGTATTTTAAGGCACCTGGAGACTCAAAAATAGCTATATTAATTTTCCATCCATTTTCTTTTGCAAGATTTAAACATTCATTTGCCATTATTTTTGCTGTTTCAAGAGTTAATAATGGTTTAGTAGGTACCTCTGCAATAACAAAACCCGTCAAATAAAATAAGATAAAGAAACCTATTAGAGTTTTTTTCATAACATTTCCCATAATAATTATAATTTGATATATATGTTTAAAACTATAAAGAGGTTAAATTGAGTTTACAATCTATTGCTGCAAAAATTATGTTTAAATTACCTGACCCTATATTAGGTAAGGTTATGAAATATATATCTCCAAAAAAAGAAGCACCTAAAAAGCTTGATCCAGAAAAATATTGGCATTTACAAGGTAATTGGGCTCCTGTCCAAAAAGAAAAGAGTATTGATGAGCTTGAAGTAATAGGTGAATTACCAAAAGAATTAGATGGTCAATATATTCGAAACGGCATGAATCCAAGATCAGGATACAGTGATCACTGGTTTTTTGGTAATGGAATGGTTCATGGAATTAATATCAAAAATGGACAAGCAAGTTACAAAAATAGATATGTGAAAACACCTTATTATGAAGATGATATGGACATGATGTCATCATCTTTTGATCTAAAGGCCTCACCTGCTAATACCCATGTTGTTCGACATGCAGGTAAAATACTAGCTTTAGAAGAAGCTCATTTTCCGTGGGTAATTGATAATGACCTTGAAACAATTGGTCATCATGATTTTGGTGGAAAGCTAGATGGACCAATGACAGCCCATCCAAGAGTATGTCCTGAAACAAATGAATTGTTATTTTTTGGATATAAAATGATGGGAAAACCTTATCTAATGTACCATAGGGTTTCTTCTGATGGTGAATTAGTGCAATCAGAAGCAATAGATATACCTCGTCCTGTAATGATGCATGACTGGAATATTACTCGTAATTTTGTAATATTCATGGACTTACCTCTTGTGTTTGATATGGATAAAGCTATGGAAGGCGGAGATCCATTTGGTTTTAGACCAGAGTGTGGTGCAAGACTTGGAGTAATGCCAAGAAATGGAACTAATAAAGATATTAAGTGGATTGATGTAAATCCTTGTTTTGTATTCCATCCGATGAATGCATATGAAGAAGGTAATAAAATTATTTTACATGTATGCAGACAAGACAAAGCAATGGTTGGTGGTATGGATCAAATTTACGGTGGAGACGAAACAACAGGTAAATTATGGAAATGGAGCATAGATCTAATCACACAAACATGTAAAGAAGAACAGATAGATGATAAGGCATGTGATTTTGCTAGAGTTGATGACAGAAAAATAGGCCTTAAAGCAGATATTGGTTATGCAATGGAACTAAATAATAAAGCTAAAACGTTAACATTTGGAAATCATTTATTTAAATATAATCTTGATAAGGGTACAAGAGAAGATCATTTTCTTGGTGATCATACGGTAGGCGGTGAGCCATTGTTTGCTCCAAACCCGAATTCTAATGATGAAAAAGATGGATACGTTATGTCAATTGTCCATGATAATGAAATAAATAAATCAAAACTTATTGTTATTGATGCAGATGACTTCTCAAATAAGCCTGTAGCTGAGATTCTTCTGCCACAAAGAGTGCCATTTGGTGCACATGGAAGCTGGTTAGAAAATTAATGAAGGCTAAAATTTATCAACCAGCAAAGTCAGCAACTCAATCTGCTAAAAATGAATTTTGGCTTCTTGAATTTAATTCGCAAGATAAACCAATAATTGATGAAAAAATGTTATGGACTTCTTCCTCAAATACACAAGATAAAGTAAAAATTAAATTTTCAGATAAAGATAAAGCTATCAAATTTGCAAATAATAATAATATAGATTTTGTAATCATTGAGCCGAAAAAAAGAAAAATTAAACCTAAATCATATTCTGATAATTTTTCTACAGACAGAAAAACCCCATGGACACATTAATTTCCTATGAATGCAATAGAAACAATACTCTCAAGAAAATCTATCCCATTAATGGAAGATCCTAAGCCTAGTAAAAGCCAATTAAAAAAAATTTATAAGGCAGGATTAAGAGCGCCTGATCATGGAGGATTAAATCCATGGAAATTTATTGAGGTATCAGGAAAGGATAGATTAAAGCTTGGAAAAAAATTTGTTAATGTAACTAAAAAAGTAAAAAAAAATCCTAGCAAAGAACTTTTAAGCAAAGTGAAAAAAGCTCCATTAAGAGCGCCATTAATTATAATTACAATTGCAAATATCAAAAAAGATAAACCAATACCAGAAATTGAACAGATTCTATCTGCTGGGGCAGCAGCTCAAAACATGATGTTAGCATGTTCCGCTATGGGTTTTTATAGTATTTGGAGAACAGGACATTTGGCTTTTAATGAATATATTAACAAATCATTGAAATTAAATAAAAGTGATGTTGTTATTGGTTATCTTTATATTGGATCATCCAGTAAAAAAATCCCATCACCAAAAAAATTAAAAATTGAAAAATTCGTAAAAAAATTAGGATAAAAAATGACATATAAAAAATTATTTAAATATTTTGTTCTTTGTTTAGTAATAGTTTTAAGTCACACAGTTTTCTTAAAAGCAGAAAATATTTCTACTAATAATAAAGATAACTCATTAATAAAAAAATTGTATGAAACTTGGCATGAGGCAGTTGAGTCGAGTAATATTGATGGATATATAAATTCACTTGATAAAAATATAACTTTAATTCCACCTGGAGGACCCGTTATTTCAGGTGCAGAAAATTATAGAGAATTTCTTGGCCCTGTATTTGAATCTGCCACTTATAAAATTCAAGATGGTGAATATTATATTGAAGTAATTGGTGACATAGCGATAGTAAGAAGCCGTCAAACTGTATATTTAACTTTTAAAGATAACGCTAATAAAATCCAGTCTGATGGAGCATTGCAAGATAATATTACTACAAGCGATTATTTAGATGTCTTAAAACGTCAAGAAGATGGTTCTTGGAAATGTTTGGTACATACTTGGCAGTTAGTACCTATTAAGTAAATTTTTATCTTATTTACTGATTTTTTAAATTTGGCATGAAAATTGTGTCTTTATACATATGTATAATGAAATGCTTAATATGCGTAGCCAAAAAGTAAGAAATTTATATAAAAATCTTGATAATTGGCTTTCTAATCAAAATATTAATTCGCTAATGCGTCAGTCTATTAAAGCTGAGGAATTATTTAGAAAAGTAGGAATAACATTTAATGTTTATGGAGAAGATGAGGCAGAAGAAAGACTAATTCCCTTTGATTTAATGCCTAGAATTATTGACAGTAAAGAATGGAGCCTTATTGAAAAAGGCATTACCCAAAGACTTATTGCTTTAAATATGTTTCTAGAAGACATTTATTCTAAACAAAACATTGTCAAAGAAAATATAATTCCATCAAAGCTAATTAATAATAATGCAGCTTTTTTACCTGAAATGTGCAATTTTAAACCACCAGGCGGTATTTATACCCATATTTCAGGTATAGATTTAGTCAGAACATCTGAAAAAAACTTTTTTGTTTTGGAGGATAATTTAAGAGTGCCATCTGGTGCTTCATATATGATTGAAAATAGATCTACTATGATGCATATGTTTCCTGAATTATTTACTATTTACAATGTTAAGCCAGTTTTTAATTATCCAGATTTATTATTAAAATCACTAGTTAAAACATCAAAATCATCAACTAGAAAACCAAATGTAGCTGTTTTAACACCAGGTGTCTTCAATTCGGCATATTATGAACATACTTTTTTAGCAGATGAAATGGGTGTTAATTTATTAGAATGGCGTGATTTATTAATTGAAGATAATAAGGTTGTAATAAGAACTACCCAGGGAATAGAGCAAGTTGATATAATCTATAGGCGCATTGATGATACTTATTTAGATCCATTATCATTCAACCCTAATAGCAGAATTGGGTCACCTGGATTATTTGATGTTTATAGAGCTGGAAACGTAATGATTGCTAATGCACCTGGAACGGGTATTGCAGACGATAAAGCTGTTTATTCATATATTCCTGAAATAATCAAATTTTACTTGAATGAAGAACCCATATTAAAAAATGTTAAGACATGGAGGTGTTCGGAAAATAAGTCACTAAAATATGTAATTGATAATTTGGCTAAGCTAGTTGTTAAGGAAGTACATGGATCAGGTGGTTATGGTATGCTCATTGGTCCAACAAGCAGTAAAAAAGAAATAGAGAATTTTAAACAAAAATTAATATCAAAACCCTCTAATTATATAGCACAACCAACACTATCGCTATCTAGTGTTCCTATATTGACTAAAAAAGGGTTAGCGCCTCGGCATGTTGACTTAAGGCCATTTGCATTAATGTCGCCCAATGATATTAAGATAACAAATGGAGGCTTATCTAGAGTAGCTTTAAAAGAAAATTCATTGTTAGTTAATTCTAGTCAGGGTGGCGGAACAAAAGACACTTGGATCGTTGATCAATAATGTTAGGTCGTTACGCAGATAATTTATATTGGATGGCCAGATATTTAGAAAGGGCAGAAAATACTGCACGAAAAATACAGGCAGGATTACATTATTCCATTACTACAAAAGAAAATAATAGAAATGACTTATTAGAATTCCTTATTGAAGATTACCAGATTAAAGATTTTAAGAAAAAATATAATGTTGCATCAACTCAAAATGTAGTAAATTTTTTATTAAGAGATAAAGACAATATTGATAATATAAGAAATTTACTTAAAAAAGCTCGATTAAATGGAAAAATTGTTAGGACAGCACTTACGCGAGAAGTCTCCAATTCTTTGAATCAAAGTTGGTTAGCTTCTGAGAAACTTCTTAAACGTCAAATTCAAATTAATAATCTTCCTGATATTCTAGAAAATATACTTAATACAGGAACAGTTTTCAGGGGTTCTGTTTATGGAACCATGCTTAGGAATGATACATTTAATTTTATTAGGATTGGAACATTTATTGAGAGAAGTAATAATACAGTTTCTATTTTGAACACAAAATATTATAGGCTTTTGTTAAGGAATACTGTTGTTGTTAATAAAATTGATTTTAATCGTTGGGAAATACTACTTAGATCTTTATCAGCTTGGAGATCATTTAATTGGTTAAGTGGAGAATATTTAGATCCAGCCGCAATAACTAATTTTTTAGTATTTGATGAGAGGATGCCAAGATCATTATCTTTTTGTAATAAAGAAATTTTATCCAATTTAGACTATCTACAGTTAACTTATAAAAAAAAATATAAGTCATATAATTTGGCAAAAAAAAATCAAAACAAACTTACTAGTGGAATTATTAGAACAATTCATAACAAGAAACTTTATGAGTTTATTAAAGAATTCGCTAAAAAAAATGATGAAATGCATTCATTAATAGCAAGGGATTTTAATTTAGTATAAGTAAATGATTTTTAGAATTAAACATAAGACAGTATTTAAATATAAAAATCCTCCATTATCAGCTATACAAAAACTTAGACTTACTCCAAGAAATGAAAAAAATCAGAAAATTTTAAATTGGGATATTGATGTAAAAGGGTGCTCAATAGAATTAGAAACATATGATTATCAGGGAAATAAGGTACATCTTTGCAAAACAAAAGATGATGCTAGAGAAATAACAATTACTTGTTCAGGACGATTAAATATTAATGACTCAAAAGGTATTGTTGGTAAACATGATGATAAAGTCCCTTTGGATTTATTTAAATATTCATCAACAAATTACACAAAACCAGGCAGCGGCATAAAAAAAATACTTTCAAATATAAAAAAGGAAACAAATAAAATTAAATCAGATATTGAAAGATTAAACTATTTATCAAATTATATATTAAAATTAGTAAAATATTCTAAAGGCAAAACATCTATAAAAACATCTTGTGAAGATGCAATTAAAATTGGATTTGGCGTATGCCAAGATCATGTTCACATATTTTTATCGTGTGTAAGAGAACTAGGTTTTCCTGGAAGATATGTAAGTGGTTATTTAATGCTTGATGATACGAACATACAAGAAGCTAGTCATGCTTGGGCTGAGGTTTATATAGAGCATTTAGGATGGGTCGGTTTTGATATATCAAATTCTATTTCACCAGATAATAGATATGTAAAACTTGCTGTAGGATTTGATTATTCAGATGTTATACCAATATCCGGTATTAGAGTTGGTGATTCTGATGAAAAAATTAATACTAAAATAATTATTGAATCTAAGCAGTAGTAACAAAACTATAAAAAAATAAATTTTGATAGAAAAATTAGAGTTAAAAACCAGGATCCTGAAGATATTGATTTTATATTACCAGAGGCAATTTTCATAATTATAAATGCTATGAAACCTAACGAAATCCCATCAGCAATAGAAAATGTTAAAGGTATCATTACTACTATGATTAAAGATGGCATTAACTCACTCAAGTCTGCCCAATCCAATTTTTGAAGGCCGGATAAAATCAGAAATGATACATATATTAAAGCTCCAGATGTGGCATATGAAGGCACAATACTAGCCAAAGGTGATAAAAAAATTGAAAATAAAAATAAAAAGCCAATAGTTATTGCTGTGAGTCCAGTTCTTCCTCCAGCTTCTATACCCGATGAACTTTCAACATAGCTTGTAACTGGGGCACAGCCAAAAAAAGTTCCAATAATACTTGTGCTGCTATCACATTTGAGAGCTTTATCTAGATTAGAAATATTCCCTTTTTCATCAATAAAATTAGCTCTAGTTGCTACTCCAAATAATGTACCTGTAGTATCAAATAGATTAACGAACAAAAATGATGCAATTATGGAAATCATAGCAATATCAATTGCTCCAATAATATCTAAATGTAAAAATACAGGACCCAAACTTGGCGGATAAGAGATTACTCCATTAAATTCTACAAGGCCGAAAGTTAACGATAGAAGCGTAATTGCTAGTATACTAATAATAATTGATCCTTTAATATTTCTAATTGTTAAAATTGCTATTAATAAGAAACCTAATGCAGATAGTAATGTTTCAATATTAGAAAAATCTCCAAGACTTAAGAAAGTTGCATCATTAGAAACAATAATTCCTCCATTTTTTAAACCTATAAAACCAATAAAAAAACCAACTCCTGAAGCCATGGCTATTCTTAAGTTTGTTGGAATGCTATCAATCATCCATTTTCTTAATGGTGTTACACTCATAATAAAAAATAGGATACCCGATAAGAAAACAGCACCAAGAGCTGTTTCCCATGAATAGCCCATTTCACCTACTACTGAATATGTAAAAAAAGCATTAAGACCCATACCAGGGGCTAATCCTACAGGCCAATTAGCAACAAAACCCATAATAAAACATGCGATTGATGCGGCTAAACAAGTTCCAACAAAAACTGCTCCAAAATCCATTC
>CACANC010000010.1 GCA_902533755.1 uncultured PS1 clade bacterium | reverse complement strand
GGTATGCCGGGGGTTTTTATCAAACATTTTTCAGTCGAAGAAATTCTAGTGATGTCTGCTGTTACAAAAGAAAGAAGAAAAAAAGGGCTATATGAAACTAGACACACAAGAGCACCATTGAGAATGTTTTGGGAAAACATCGACAATATGAAAAAGCCAACTATTGCCGCAATTAATGGTTATTGCGGAGGAGGAGGTTGCGAATTAGCATTAGCCTGTGATATTCGTATAGCTGAAAAGGGTGACTATACAATTGGGCAGATGGAAATCCTGGTAGGAATAATGCCTGGAGCTGGAGGTACAACTAGATTAGCAAGATTAGTTGGCCCTGGAAAGGCATTAGAATGGGTTTTACGAGGTAGAACTTTTTATCCAGAGGAAGCTAAAGAAGAAGGATTAGTTCATCATGTTGTTCAAAAGAATGTTCTTGGTGAAGCAAAGAAAATGGCATCCGAGTTTCTTGATAAACCACCTTTTGCACTTCAATCTATTAAGCAGGCAATAAAAAATAGTTGGAACAAATCTACTCAAGAAAGTGTTGATGAAGAGGGCGATCTTTTTGCTAACCTTATTGCCAATGACGATCAAGCTATAGAAATGATGGAAGAATATATAAAGGGTGGCCATAATTTCGATAAATTTTAATATTATGAACAAATCATTATATTAAAGTTGAATAAGAGGCAGAATTATGGATGATGAGTCTTCAAAATTATTTAAATTTCTATCAGAAAAAGAAGTTTTCAAGAGTACCGATATTCCACCTAGTGCAAAAATAATTTCTATGAATATAGATATTGGATCTTTAAATATCTCTGATAACTTAGAGGATTATAATATCAAAAACATGGTAATCAAAAAAACTAATAAGGTAATTTTTCTAAAAACCATTATTACTGATATTGAAAAAAATAATTCTCAAGTCATGAGTATATGGACTTTAAATGACTAAATTTAAAAATTTATTTATTTCTAGGAAATTATATCTTCTGTTTGTTTTTCTTTTAACATCTTGTGGAGGAGGGGGCTCAAATGTACCTGTTTCAGAAGTCCCAAATGAAACCGTGTTGGAAGATGAGTCTGCAAGTAACTTATTTCCTATATTGGATTTAAAAGAAATAGAAACACCAGAATATTTTAATCAATGGGGCTTAGATTTTATTAATGCTTCCAGCGCATATGTAATTGGTGCAACAGGCGAGGGTATAACTGTGGCAGTAGTTGATGAGGCATTAGATTGGGGACATCATGAATTTTTGAAAGCAGGAATATTACATCCAGATAGTATTTTAACTTATTCTGGGAATAGAGAGCCAACTCCATGGGAAAAGTTTCATGGTACAGCTACAGCATCAATAATAGCCGCAAGAAGAGATGCAAAAGATATACCAAGCAACATGCAAGGAGTAGCTTATGAGTCACAAATTTTATTTATTGCCACTGAATTAGATGACCCACCAGCTGATGGAGATTATGTACCGACAACAATACAAAAATATGACTGGTCTTACTATGATCAATCTGAAGCAAATTTATATAATGAATTATCGAGTAAAGCTGACATAGTAAATAACAGCTTTGGGTTTACTGGACAAATTACAGATTACCCAAAAGAGACTTTCGAATTTAATTTTCCAAAATTTATCAACTCTCTTGAAAAAAATAAAGAAACAATATTTGTTTGGTCTGCAGGTAATTATAACGGCATTACAGATACAAATGGAGAAAAAGTTGATGCAGCAGACCCTGGCTGGTTAGCTGGTTTATCTTATTACTTTCCAGAACTAGCCGATAACAATATTGCTGTTGTAGCTGTTGATAGGGAAGGTAAAATTGCCGATTGGTCAAATAGATGTGGTGTTGTAAAAAATACATGTATTGCTGCACCAGGTAGTAGGATCAATGTTGCAATCCCAAATAATTTATATGCCTCATTATCTGAGAAAGAAAAAAATGGTCTTAATAAGGATGTTCTTGAATATTTAAAAAATCACCCAACTGAAGCCTATCTTTTAGCATCAGGAACATCATTTGCTGCTCCTCATGTTAGCGGTGCGTTAGCTGTTTTAACGGGAGCATTTAAAGATAATTTATCATCAAAAGAAATAATTGATAGACTTTACAAAACTGCAAATAAGGAAGGTGAATATGCTGATGAGGCTACCTATGGTCAAGGGCTTTTAGATCTTGGAGCAGCTGTTTCACCAGTTGGTTTTTTATCTGCTTATTCTGTTAATCTATCTTCAGCTAATTCTTTTTCCTTAGAAGGCTCATATCTTAAAACAGGTATGTCGTTTGGAAATAGTTTAAAGATTTCACTTAAAAACGATAATATTGCTTTATTTGATGCATTAGGTGCACCTTTTTTTGTCCCAGCAGTTAATTTTTTTCAATCCAACATAAATATTAGTCAGCTCGATAGGTTGGTAAGCTTAAAAAAAGATAGCTTCCAGTCGTCAGCAAAAAATATGTTTGCTTTTTCTTCATGGAATAATGTAACCAATTCTAATGGCTACAATGGATTAAGGTTAAGCGATGCTGGTTTTGCATTGAAAAGTAATTTAATTAATTTTTCTCTTTATTATGGATTAAACCCTTCAGCCCATGTTTTTGACCCTAAAAAAAGATTTAAATTATCTAGGTCTTTTATGAGTAATAATGTTTTTGATATTCCATGGTTGATAGGCGCTGAAGATGGATTTAGTTTTTCTTTGGCTTCTGATTTAATATCTAAAAATATAAGTATGACATTTTTTTCTGGTTTAGAGAGACAAGAAAACTGGTTAAGTCTTCCTTCTTTTATAATTCCAAAGAAAAATAGATCTTTTGGTTCTTATATTTCATTTAAAAAAGATAATCTAAAGAGCTATCGAAGTAAAAATTCATTTGGATTTCTTATAAATAAGGAAAAATATTTCTCTAACTCTTTTACAGGGGCTTTTGGCGACATTAGTAATGCTAAATCATTATTTTTTTCAAGTTTTCATACATATAAATTTAAAAGAAACTATGAATTAATTGCTAGTTTTAATTTCTCTAGGATCTTACCGGTTAAATCAGATCTTTACATAAGTAGCATATCAAGTGTTTATGAAAGCAGTTTTGATATTGGGCTACAGAAAAATAAATTTCTATTTGAGGATGATACTTTTGCCATCTTGATAAGACAAAAGCCATATGCAGAAAAAGGAAAGCTTGAATTAAACCTGCCTATTGGTCGCGATAAAGATAAAAATATTGAATATGAAAGAAAAAATATTTTCTTAGAGCCTCATAAAAGAAATATAAGTTTAGAGTTCATATGGTTTAAAGATTTAAAATCTGGTGCTTTAGGGTCATATGTTGAAATATCAAAAAATTCATTCAATACAGATACACCTTTGAACTTTTCTTGGCTTTTTAGCTATAAAGAAAAATTCTAAAGTCCAAAATCTTTTTTTAGCGGATAAAGGTCTTCAAAATCTGCATCACGATTCTCCATTTGAGCATCAAAAGCTTCTTTCATATCAGATTTAGGATGATACATACCGGATTGCCATAAAGCTATACGATCAAGTCCCTCTCTTACCGTTGTTCCTCTGGTAAAATTGATCATATCTTTTGAACCCCAAACTGCTAGTGGAGTTTTTTCAGCAATTTGAGTGGCTATATCCATAACATAATCCATCATCTCTTCCTGATTTTTAAAAACTTTATTTACAAGTCCTGAATCTCTTGCTTCGTCAGCAAGTAAACGTCGTCCTGTATAAGCGAGTTCTTTTACTAGACCCATTGGAATTAAATATGGAAGTCTTGGAAAAGTTCCTACATCAGCAGTCATTCCAATATTAATTTCTTGAATGCAGAAAAATGCATCTTCAGTACAGTATCGCATATCTGATGCAGAGGCAAAATCAACTGCACCACCAATGCAACCACCTTGTAATGCCATTAAAACAGGAATTCTTGAATTATCTATACAGCTAAATGTTTCTTGAAGTTTAAGTAAGTTCTTATAAAAGCTTCCTCTAAAACGACCTTCTTCTTTTTTATTTTTATTATCTGAGCTAGTTACATCATTTTGAGAGAAGACAGAAAGATCCATACCTGCTGAAAAATGTTTTCCAGTCGAAGAAATAACAATAACTCTTGCAAGTGCTTCTTGATCAATAGCAGTAATAATTTCAGGTAATTCATCCCAAAAAGATCTAATCATACTGTTTAGTTTTTCTGGTCTATTAAGAGTTAATTTAGCTATCTTATTTTTAATTTCTAAATCAAAACATTCAAATTTTTTATCTAAAATTGTTTCTGACATAATTGACTCCATATAAAAATTTTTGTCATAGTAATATATTAATAAAAATTAATACATTACAAATATTATTAATAAATAGAGGGAATATAAATGGCTATTGATTATGATAAAATAATGTCTCTTGAGACTAAAAATCAGGAGTTTTCTTATTCTGATAGGGAAACTATGCTCTATGGTTTGGGTATAGGTTTTGGTAAAGATCCATTAAATAATGAAGAATTAAAATTTGTTTATGAAAGGGATCTTAAGACTTCTCCTTCAATGGCTACAGTAATTTCTTGGGGCGCAGGTAATGTGCGCGAAAGTGGAATAAATTATTTACTTGTTTTGCATGGAGAACAAAGATTAAAGATGTATGAACCATTGCCGCATGCCGCTGATATCCTTGTAGACTCATCTGTAAAAGGTGTTTTTGATAAAGGGAAAGAAAAAGGAGCTTTAATTATTACTGAAACTGATATTAAGCTAAAGGAGAGTGAAAAGTTATTATGCACATTGAGCTCAACAACTTTTGCTAGAGGTGATGGTGGGTTTGGCGGGCCAAGTGATGGCGCTCCTGAGCCACACCAAATTCCTGATAGGGATTCAGATGATGAATTCTTTGCAGATACTCAACCAAACCAAGCCTTAATTTATAGATTGTCTGGTGACAGAAATCCTTTGCATTCAGATCCAGAAATTGCAAAAGCTGCAGGATTTGATGCTCCAATATTACATGGTCTTTGTACATATGGTACTGCATGTAGAACGATAATATCTAATGTATGTAACTACGATAGTACATTGATTGAAGAGTTTAATGTTAGATTTTCCTCCCCTGTTTATCCCGGAGAAAAAATCAGCACAGAAATTTGGAAAGATGATAATGTTATTTCATTTAGGTGTTGGGTTAGGGACAGAAATGTAATGGTATTAAATAATGGTAAATGCGTTCTTAAAGATTAAAAGATAAGAATAGTATTCTTTTTTTAATTATTCATCCTTTTAACAATACCAAGTAAAATCATGCATATTAAAATAACCAGTACAAAACCTTCTAAAGCACCAATGTAGTCTATTTCTTTATTTCTAATTGGAACAAAAGGAGTTTCTTCTATTTCAAGTATAGGCTCCTGTGCAGGCGTAATTTCATCATTCTCCATTTATACCCTCCAATTTGGATAATAACCTATGAATGAGTAGAATGAAAATTGTTTATTTTTTTTCGTTATTTATGCGTTTCTGAAGTCTATTAATTTCTTCTTTTATGATATTAGGAAATTCCATTGGTAAAAAATGTGTTGAACCTTTTACTATTTTATGAACTCCAAGTTTATCCTGCTGCATCAATTTTATTGGACCATCTCCTCTTGCTGTACTATTAAATTCAGCTTGCAGAAGAGTTATTGGACAATTGAGCTTATCTATTAAACCCATAGCATCATGTTTCCAGGATGAAAATGTTGCAGCTTCCCATAAGGGATCACAAGTTAGACGAGTTTCATCGCCAATAAGCTCTGTTCCACCTTCAATATAATTTCTTAATGTTGCTTCAGTCCAAGTTTTAAAGATGAGTTTATTTTTATAAGAGTTAAAAATCTCCTCTTTATTTTTCCAATCTCTTCTTCGTTTTTTTGTTGCTTCAGACATCATCATACCTTGTTTAATGATTGGAAAATTTTTGAAAATTGGGTACTTCCTTCCTATTTTAAAAATTACTTTAATTTTATTAGTCATTAAAACTGGGTCTACTAAGACTAATCCACTTACTAAGTCAGGACGAATAGCTGCGACTTGAATTGCTGAAGCTGCACCCATTGAGTGACCACTTAAAATTATAGGTTTTTGAGTTTTTTCAGCAAATAATTCAACTGACTTTATTAAGTCATCGCAATAAATTTTCCAATCATACATATCTTGCGGGTTTGCCTTTAGCTTGGTAAAGCCATGACCTCTAGCATCAACAGCTCTCACATTAAAATTATCAGACAAAGGCTCTAATAATTCTTTATATGTTAAAGCATTAAAACCGGTAGCATGAGCGAATTGAAAACCTGGCTTATCTTTATTATCAAAGATTTCAATGAATGAGGTTTCGCCTTCCCCCCAATCGAGTTTTTTTCTTTCGAACATTTTATTTTCACTTAAAAATTAAATTACTTTGACCCATTCTGCGATTGCTTGCCCAATTTCATGTGGTGAATCCTCTTGAATAAAGTGAGTTCCGCTAACTGTAACTTCCTTTTGGTTTTTCCATGCCCTACAAAACTTTCTTTGTTTTCCAACAAGAATTGACCCAGGTTCAGCATTTATAAATAATTTTGGTATTTCATTTTCTGACATCCACCCAGAATATTTTTCAACAATTGCACAAACCTTCTCAGGCTCACCGTTTATAGGTATTTGTCTTGGCCAATCAAGTGTGGGTCTTCTTTCTAATTCATTTAGGAACGGTTTTCTATAGACTGTCATTTCTTTTTCACTTAAATCTCTAATAATTGCACTTGGTAAAACACCTTCTATAAAGAGATTTTTTTTAAGAATTAGGTCTTCTCCAGCTTCTGATCTAAATCCTTGAAAAATTGATGTCGCATCATCAGGCCATGAATCCCAGACAAGATTTTGAACTATAGCCTCCATATAGCAAATTCCTTTAACACTATTTTGATTCTCAAATGACCAATTGAAACCTAGTGATGACCCCCAATCATGTATTACAAAAATAACATTATTATCTATATTTAGTTCTTTTAAGCAGGCATCAAAATATCTTTTTTGTACATGATAAGAATATGTATTTTCACCTTGGTCCTCTAATTTTTCACTATCACCCATTCCAATAAGATCAATAGCTATGCATCTTCCTTGTTTCTCAAGATATGGAATTATGTTTCTCCAAAGATATGAAGAGGTCGGGTTACCATGTTGAAAAACTATTGGATTACCTTCACCTCGTTCATGATAAGCCATTTTTTTACCAAGGACTTCTACAAATTTCTTCTCTAATTCTTTTTCAGAAATCTCTGTCATGATATTTACTCTCCCTTAAAATCAGGTTTTCTTTTTTCGGTAAATGCTTTTATACCTTCTATCCCATCACTTCCTTTAAGTTGTTGAGCAAATATTTGTGACTCTTCTTCCATTTGCGTCTCCAGTCCATTAGAAAATGTTTGTCTAAGCATATTTTTAACTCCGGCATATGCTTTTGTAGGACCATTAGCTAATTTTCTTGCTAATTTTTCAGCTTCATCATTTACACTATCATCAGCTACTACTGAATTAATTAATCCCCAATCTAGTGCTTCCTTTGAAGATAAAACTCTATTTGTAAGCATTAGTTCCA
The DNA here is from genome assembly GCA_902533755.1 of uncultured PS1 clade bacterium. Classification (GTDB taxonomy): domain Bacteria; phylum Pseudomonadota; class Alphaproteobacteria; order MED-G09; family MED-G09; genus AG-430-B22. Next base: position 24,862 of record CACANC010000010.1, on the reverse strand, counting down.
TAGCTCTCTTTTTTCCAATTGATCTAGGCAAATGAAATGTTGAGCTTGCATCTGGTGTAAGACCTGCCGCTGTATAAGCCATAGTAAAATTAACACTTTCTCCAGCAACTGCTAGATCACAAGCTGAAACAAGCGACAACCCAGCACCAGCTGCTGTCCCACTTATTGCACCTACCAAGGGCGTATCAAGATGATCTATTTTTCCAAGAGCTGCATGTAAATAACCTAACATTTCTGCAAGACCAGATCTTATATTATCTAGTTCAGAAATGAATTTTAGATCTCCTCCAGCGCAAAATAATTTACCTTCACTTTTCAGTAAAAGTGACCTTACAGGAGCACCTCCCTCACATTCAATCGCTATATTTAAAAGATCTTTAGCCATAGGAATATTGATAGCATTTGCTGCTTCAGGTCTATTTAAAGTAATAATTCCCAAACCCTGATCTATATCAAATTTTAGAGTTTCGTATTTCATAATTTGTCCTTAAAAAAACTATATTGTTAGATCATTTAGACAAGGTCAATATCTTAATTTTTTATGATTACTCAGCTTCTGCTTGAAGAGGTAAGAATAATTTTGAAGCCTTATAAAAACACAAAGCAGCAATTGGATACAAAATTATTCCTATCGAAAGCAAAGAATATCTTATGCCTGTTTGGTCATATCCATTTTCTGCATTAAATATGAAGTCATTAAAGAAACCTAAAGCAAAAGGCCCTAGAGCAAACCCTATAACATTTGCACTTATATAATAGATTGATGCAGTCCTTCCTCTGAGGTTAACAGGCGAAGCACTTTGAAATGCAGCACCATATAAGCCAGGTCCACATGACATAAATAAAATCATACCTGCTAAACCAATTTGAGAATTAAATGAATTATCTGACAGGGTGAATAGTAGAAGTGAAAGCCATAATAATATTACAAAAATACCAGCTATTTTAAGATGCGCATTAATGGTGCCTTTTGCTATCATATTGCTGGCTATGATTCCTGCTCCAACGCTTCCACCAATACCAAGAAATATATTAAAAATACCAAAATTTTGTCCGGCTATTGTTTTTGGAATATCATGTACCCTTACTAACATTTCTATTCCCCAAGCTAAAACTGAATAACCAACTAATCCTGTGATTGTTACTCCAATAAACATTAGAAGGAAAAATTTCCAGGCCTTTTTAAAAAAGGGCATAAATGCAGCTGATTCTGATTTTTCAATATTAGTTTCGGGGAAGGGTAAAAATTTTAAAAATAATGCGAATAGTAAACCCGGAATTGCAAATAAAAAGAAAGTAATCCTCCAATCAGAGAAGTTAGATAAGAAGCCTATATAAGGTTTTATAATATCCATATTTGTGATTACTGCAGCCCCACCCCAACCTGCAAGAGCAGAACCTAAAAATGGTCCAGTTCCCCATATTCCAAGTGCTAAGGGTAGTTTTTCTCTTGTAAAATATGCAGCAAATACAACTAATGCAATTGGCCCTAATGCTGCTTCACCAACACCAACTCCAATTCTAAATATTATTAAATCCCAAAATTGTTGAGCAATTCCACAAAGACCTGTCAATACGCTCCACATAATAATAGCAAAAATAAGGACATTTTTTCTGTATGGAGTATCAGCTAATCTTCCAAAAATAACTGTAGCTATTCCAAAAAATATTGCAAAAACGGTGCCAAAAAGAAACCCTATCTGAGCATCTGTTAAAAGTAACTCAGCTTTTAATTCGGGTATCATAATGGATGGAAGCTGCCTATCAGCAAATGAATAGGTATTAATTGCAGTTAGTAAAATTGCTGCAGTCCAAGCAAGTCTTGATGAGATTATTCTTTGCATTGATTATTTTAGGTTTTAATAGTTTCTGCCTTTATATATCGAAGCTTTTGGTTTTGCTAAAACTTTTTGAACCATTGGTTCAAATGCTTCTAAAGGCATAGATTCATAATCTTTGTCAAATGCACATTGGTCATAAAGGTGGCAAAATTGAGCCGTATATTCAAAATGTTCGTGACCGCGGAATTGTTCACGCATATCTCTATCTAATCCAAGATGCTCAAAGAAATAATACCCTTGAAAAATACCATGATGATTAAGCATCCAATGATTTTGTTCTGAAACAAATGGTTTAAGAATAGCGGCACCTATTTCAGCGTGATTATATGAACCAAGAATATCTCCCATATCATGAAGTAACGCACATACTACATATTCTTCATCTCTATTATCTTTATAAGCTCGAGTTGCAGTTTGTAAGCTATGTTCTAGTCTATCAACGGCAAATCCACCATGATCACCTCGCAACATCTTTAAATGATCAAGAATTCTATTTGGTAAATCAGCATTAAAACCCATTGCGTAGTTACCAATTATTTCCCAATCTTCCTTGGTAGACTCAGCCATTGTTCTATATGAAGCTCTTTGTTTTTCCACTTTTTTATCCATAGCTCTTCCCCTTTTAAGCTAAAAAAACCTTTATTTATATTTAATCTATATTATTTGTTAATATATTGGAAAATAAAATGAAAAAAAATATTTTTACCACTATATTTCTCTCGATCTTTTTTCTCACAAGTTGTGAAACGATTGATTCCATAAGGCCATCTAGTGAAATTGTCAAAACATCACCTGACTCATTACGATTAACTAACTCAGGTCCAGTTATAGGAATTGAAGGTGAAGAAGGCATTCACATATGGTTTGGTGTGCCCTATGCAGAAGCTCCTATAGATAAATTAAGATGGAAAGCGCCGAGAAATGTAAATAGTTGGGATAAAGTTTATGAGGCAACAAATTTTGGTAGCCCTTGCGTACAAATACAGTCATCTCTTACTGGAGGTGGTCTAGCTAAACCCGGAGATATAATTGGTGATGAAGATTGTTTGTATCTAAATATTTATGCGCCTTCATATAGTGTAACTTATGTCCCTAAAGAAATAAATAAACTTCCGGTGATGGTATGGATTCATGGAGGAGGTAACACCAGTGGCATGACCTCAGAATATAATCCAGAAAGATTTGTGGCATCACAAAATATAATAGTGGTAACAATTTCCTACAGATTAGGTTTATTTGGATGGTTTTCGCATCCAGAACTAAGAAATAAATCAGATGGTATTGATGTCTCACCAAATTTTGGACTACTAGATCAAATTAAAGCGCTTGAATGGTTAAGAGATAATATAGAAGGTTTTGGCGGCGATAAAAATAATATCACTATTTTTGGTGAAAGTGCAGGCGGTCAAAATGTGATAGCCTTATATGTTTCACCTTTAGCTAAAGGTTTATTTCACCGAGCGATATCTCAATCAGGCGGAATTACACTCACTTCAATAGAGGATGCTGAAGAGATAGATCGAAACATTCATCCTCTGGGCAAAGATTATAGATACAGACACAAGACAACAAAAGAATTTGTTAATTCTCTGCTGAATGAAGGAATAATTAATACTCATATTCATGAGACGGGTAATATTGAAGAATTAATGAATTTGGATTCTCATGACCTGATGAGAAATTGGTCGAAGGGTAAAGTTTGGGAAAGCACAACACAATTAGCAAGGATAATTGGAGATGATTTTGTCTTACCTAAAGATAGTATTCTAGCTGCACTAAGCGATAAAAATAGACATGCAAATGTTCCAATTATTCTTGGTGTCAATAAAGATGAAAATAAAACATTTAATCTTTTTGACGAAGAATTAGTTACTAATATCTTAAATCTTACCTTTATAGTTAAGGATCCTTTCTTCTATGATCTTAAATCTGATTATCAGAGCTTAGCTTGGCGATCAAATGCTGTAGATACGCCTGCTGATGCAATAGTGAATGGAGGCTATTCAAATGTTTACGCCTATAGATTTGATTGGGATGAACAACCAAGTATTTTGGGCATGGATTTTTCTTTTTTATTAGGCGCTGGACATGGCCTAGAAATTCCATTTGTAATGGGTGATTTTGATTTTGGAAGACAGACTAGATTTTTATTTACTAAGAAAAATGAGTCTGAAAGAATAAAATTATCAAAATTAATTATGCAATATTGGGCACATTTTGCTAAAGATGGGCATCCAAATGCTCAATTAGAAAATGCACTTCAGTGGGATAAATGGCCTAAGGGCGGAATTAATAAAGATAGGATAATGATATTGGATACTGAACAATCAAATGCACCAAGGATGAGTAATGGATATGCCCCTCATGATAAACTTGTAAATATTTTTGAAAATGATGAAAGGTCTTTTAAAGTTAATAACAAGTGTTCTTTCTTAGAGGATGTATATTCTTGGGTTGATAACTGGCAAATTAAAAATGACGCTTGCAGGTAAGGATGATTTTTATGAAATATGATTGTTTATTTGTTGGTAATGCAATTGTTGATATTTTAGCAGATGTAAGTTTTGAGTTTATGAATGATCAGGGTATTGAACCAGGATCGTGGAGACCCGTTGAAAAAGAAGAAATTGAAAAATTACAAAGTATAATTCCAGATAATAAAGTTGCTTCAGGAGGATCCGCTGCAAATTCAGCTGTTGGATTTTCATTTTTGGGAGGATCTTCAGCCTTTATTGGAAGGGTTAAAAATGATGCTTTAGGAATTGAGTATATCAAAGATATGGATGATGCAGGTGTAAAGTTTACATCAAATCCCTCCGACACTGGGTTAGACACTGGAAGATGTCTAGTTTATGTGACTCCTGATGCTCAAAGATCAATGAGAACCTATTTAGGTGCTGCTTCTCAATTATCTCCTGATGAGGTTAATGAAGAAAGTATTGCAAATTCAGCAATAGTTTATCTTGAGGGTTATTTATGGGATGAAGATTTAGCTAAGTCTTCATGTAAGAAAGCTTTGGAGTTAGCTAAAAAGAATAATATTCAAACCGCTCTTAGCTTATCTGATTCATTTTGTGTAACTAAATGGCATGAAGAAATTTTAGATCTAACAAAGAATGTAGATATCGTTTTTGGTAATGAAGATGAGTTTAAGGCTCTATTTAAAACAGAGATTTTATCTGATGCAATTTCAGCTTCTAGATCACAATTAAAATTATCTATTATCACACGTGGTCACAATGGCTCTATAGTTATTTCCGACTCTCAAACTGATGAGGTAGTAGCTTACCCTCCTGATAAATTAGTTGATACAACAGGAGCAGGGGATTTATATGCTGCAGGCTTTTTATATGGTTTAAGTAAAAATATGCGTCACCATGAGTGTGCTAATTTAGGTTCCTATTTATCTTCTAAAGTTATTTCTGTTTTAGGCCCGCGTACAGAAAAAGATATTAGAGAACTTGCTGTTTCAAAGGGTTTATTATCCTGATTTTTTTTGATAAATTTCAATTAATATTATAAGATTTTAGAATGCAATTACCATTACCAACTTCAGACCAAGCTTTACCTGGAAGGGATATTCCTATTCAAGTAAGTGACCTTCATTTTGTAAATGGTAATCGGATAAAACCACCATTTGAAGATGATATCGAAATAGCTGATTTTGCTTTGGGTTGCTTCTGGGGGGCCGAGCGAAAATTTTGGGAAGTTGAAAATGTTTATTCAACTGCAGTCGGTTATATGGGTGGGTTCACACCTAATGCATCATATGAGGAGGTATGTTCAGGGTTAACAGGTCATACTGAAACAGTTAGAGTTTTCTATAAACCTAGTCTAGTAGATTATAATATTTTATTGAAAACTTTTTGGGAGTCTCATAACCCTACACAGGGAATGCGACAAGGAAATGATATAGGTACCCAATATAGGTCAGCAATTTTTACCCATTCAAGCAAACAAAAAAAATTGGCAGATGATTCTTTGAAGGTCTTTAATTTACAATTAAAAGAAAATGGTTTTTCTGATATTACGACAGATATTGCGCAAGGAAATGATTTTTTTTATGCTGAGGATTACCATCAGCAATACCTTTCTAAAAATCCAAATGGTTATTGTGGCTTAGGTGGAACTGGAGTTTCATACCCTTTTGATTAAAAGTACTTGAAAAAAATTTATTAAAAATTATATTTATAATATAGCTTTCGTTGAAAATATTTCCGATTGCACATTTACTAATAAAAATAATAAAAAAATTTAAGAGCTAATTTGTTTTAGGAGAAAAAATGTCTTTAAGAATAAATTCTGATGCACCAAATTTTGAGGCAGAAACTACAGAAGGAAAAATAGATTTTTATGACTGGGCAGGGGACAGTTGGGTTGTGTTATTTTCTCATCCAAAAGACTTCACACCAGTTTGTACGACTGAGCTAGGTTATGTTGCCGGTTTAAAATCAGCCTTTGATGACAGAAACTGCCAGATTATTGGACTCAGTGTTGATCCTGTTGAAAATCATAAAGAATGGGCGATTGATATAGAAGAAACTCAAGGTAATAGAGTTAATTTTCCGATGATAGGAGATCCTGAATTAAAAATAGCTAAGTTATATGATATGTTACCGGAAACTGAAGGCTCAACATCTGAAGGAAGAACTGCAGTAGATAATGCTACAGTTAGATCAGTATTTATTATTGGTCCTGATAAAAAAATAAAGGCAATGATTACATATCCAATGAGTACAGGTAGAAATTTTGATGAAGTTTTGCGCTTACTTGACTCGTGTCAGCTTACTGCAAAACACCAAGTTGCCACTCCAGCAAATTGGCTTAATGGCGATGATGTAATAATAGTTCCAGCAGTAAATGATGAAGATGCAAAAAATAAATTTCCTGAAGGTTGGAAAGCACCAAAACCTTATTTAAGAATAGTTAAACAACCTAAAGATTGATTTAATAATCTTAAAACTTTGACTCTAGCATAAGATAGAATTCTCTTTTTTGGCCAACGAAATATCTGTAACTTCCAAAGGCAAAATCAGCTCTATTTGCATAGTTTTTATCAGCGATATTATTAACATAAATACCAATACTAAGGTTTTCATTGATAGGTGTTTTTGCTCTTAAGTTAATAACATTATGACCTTTATAAAAATGCGCATTTCTTTCATCTACAGGGTAGCTATCTATTTTTTCCCATTCAAGTTCAATTCTTGTTCCTTCTTTAGGTGAATAAATAAATCTAGTGTTGGCTATGAGTTCTGGAGCTGAGTCAATCTGATTTCCTGATTTAATACCATTTGGCAAGTGATCAAAATCATATTCATGTTTTGCAAAACTGGTAGAATTTTCGATTTGAAAAAATTCATTAAATTCTGCAATGATATTAATTTCTAATCCTCTATGGGTAGTCTTTCCATTTTCTACATTAAATCCTTGTGAGTCTCTAAAAAAGTAATTCTCTTTTTTCATATCAAAGCCTACTAGCTCTATATTAAAAATATTGAAACCACCCCTAATACCAATTTCAATGCTATCAAGTTTTTCAGATTTTGCTCCACCAGGAATCTGTTTACTTTGTATGCGATATAAATCTGTAGTTTGTGGAGCTCTATTTCCATGAGAGTAGTTGGCAAAAAGAGCAAGCTCATCATTTATTTTATGATTGATTGCTAACTTTGGTGAAAATTCAGTGAAATCATCATCTCTATTAGGTGATACTTGAATTCTACCTTTAGTTCCTGGTTCAATATTTGTTTTGTATTCGTATTCAACTTTTTCACCTCGTATACCAGCTACTACTTTTGTTTTTTCAGAGAGGTTCCATTCTATATTTACGAAAGCAGCTAAAATTTGACTATCAATATCATAATCATAATGCGCACCTTTAGGATAAGCTAATCTAGGACCAAAAGAAACATCTGGAGCGCTTTGGAATTCACTTAATTCACCTTCGGTCACTTCTAAATCAAGACCAATTGTTATAAAGTGATTATTAAATGAACTCTGATACATAGTTTGTAGCCCTAAGCTTTTATGGCTATTTTGTTCTAGAGGTTTTCCAGGAAGAAAATGCATTTTAAAATCCATATCAGTGTACCTAAAATATGGCGTTATGCTTAATGAGCCATTTTGGAAATCTTGAATGATTTTTAGATAAGATCTTATATTGTAAGTGTCTCTAAAGGCTTCAGGATCGGGATTTTTATATTTAATTTCTTTATTTTTATATGCTTGGTAACCTTTTATGTAACCCATAGTTTCTTGATTAAGATTAGTACCTGATAATAGAAAAATATAATCTTTTGCGTTCTTTTGAGTATTCATTCTAATTAAGAATTTCTGTTGACCATAATGCGGTTTATCAAATTTATCTGAGTTATCGTTAGTATAGTTATTTGTATAGCCATTATCTTCTTTCCAAAGAAAATTAAAAAGTATGTCACTATTATCTAGATTTCGATAAGTACTAGAATTAAAAATAATTTTATTTTTTCCTGCGCGAAGATTTATTTTATTATTATAATTAGGGTTATCTTTTTCGGTTATTACATTCACAAGACCATGAACGGCATTAGACCCATATAGAACTGATCCAGGGCCTCTAATAACTTCAGTTCTTTCCCCAATCTCAATAGTTGACTCCATTAATCCATTAACATTGGAAAATCCTGGGGATCTTAAAGGTATTCCGTCTTCTAAATACAAGAAGCTTCCAGCTCCTGCACCACCAGACAAGACCGGTGATCGTATTGAAGTTAAATGCTCTTGACCACTACCTTGGCTAATAAATATACCTGGCATTCTATTTAGAACATTACTTGGATTATCAGGGCTTATAAAATTGATTTCCTCACTATTTATAAAGGATAAATTTCCAGTTTCATCAATGATTGGGGTTTTATTTTTTGTTCCCGTTACTACAATTTCTTCAATATTTTTTGAGTAAAGTGATATTGGGTTTACAATAAAAACCATAGTGAGAAAGTAAATTATCTTATTTAACTTCATTTTTTTCTTTCTGAATTTTTATTATTGTTTTATTAGTCTAATTAGATCATGGAAATGAACAAAACCTATAGGATTGTTATTTTCATTGATTATGAACAGACCTTGGATTCCTAGTTGATTTATAAGGCCTAGCGCTTCACTTGCCAACATATTTTCGCTTACAGTTTTTGGTTTTGAATTCATTATTTGGTCTACACTTTTATTTAATAATTCAGGACCCATATGCCTTCGTAAGTCACCATCTGTTAAAATTCCAATTAGTTTATTTTCTTTTATTACTCCTGCACAACCAAAACCCTTTTCAGATATATTAATTAGAGCCTCAGACATATTAGTCCCTGAATGAAGTAAGGGAATAGATTCTTCTTTATGCATAATATCTTTTAATGTTAATAACGCCGCACCTAACTGCCCACCGGGATGAAGTGATTTAAACTTATCCTTATCAAAGCCTCTCTCATTTAAAAGACAAATAGCTATAGCATCACCAACAATTAACTGCATTGTTGTAGATGTAGTAGGAGCTAATCCATTTGGACAGGCTTCAGTTGCTTTAGGTAAAATCAGTGATATATCAGAAGATTGCGAAAGCAAACTATTTGATGATGATGTTAAACTAATTAAACCTATTTTATTTTCCTTTGAAAAATGAATGATATCGCTAAGCTCGGATGTTTCGCCCGACCAAGATATCGCAAAAATAATATCTTCACTTCCTACCATACCCATATCACCATGACTGGCTTCAGTTGGGTGAACAAAATATGATGGTGTTCCTGTAGAAGACAATGTTGCAGAAATTTTTTTACCTATATGACCTGATTTTCCAACACCAGTAACGATCACTTTACCTTTTATTTCAATAATTTTTTTTACAGCAGAAGAAAAGTTATCATCAAAAAAATCCTTTAAAAGTTCTATTCCTTCAATTTCGTCTTTTAGAACTTTTTTTGCTACTTTTTGTATCTCTGACATTTTATCCTCTGCCTATAGAAAAATATTCAAAACCTAGTTCTGTCATCATATCAGGATCAAAGATATTTCTAAAATCATATATTAAAGGTCTTTTCATTGAATTTTTTATTTTATCTAAATCTAAATTTTTAAATTCTTCCCAATCCGTTAAAATTACAAGGCAGTCAACATTTTTAGCAGCTTCGTAAGCTGTTTTCTTCCAGTTTATATCTTTAAGAATTTTTGATGCTTCCTTTTCTCCCTCAGGGTCGTAGACTGAAATATTCATTCCATTTTCTTGAAGATCTGGAATTATTATAAGGCTTGGAGATTCTCTCATATCATCTGTTTCCGCTTTAAAAGTTACTCCAAGTATTCCTATTTGATTTTCAGATTGTTCATCTAATTTATTTAAGATTTTTTTACTTATATTTTTTTTTCTATTTTCATTACCTAATATTACACTTTCAAGTAATGTTTGAGGTGCATCATATTTTTTCCCCGATTCAATTAACGCCCTAGCATCCTTTGGAAAACATGAGCCTCCAAATCCTGGTCCAGGCTCAAGGAAATGTGGACCAATCCTTTTGTCTAATCCAATACCTTTTGCTATGTCAGTTACATCTGCACCAATCTTTTCACAAAGATCTGCAATTTCGTTAATAAATATTATTCTCATCGCAAGCATTGAGTTACTTGCGTATTTGATTAGTTCGGATGATCTTCTTGAAGTAAATAATATTTTATCTTCATTCGTAATGCTTTTGTAAAGATTAATCATTATTGTTTTTTTTGTTTGATCATCGGTGCCAATTACAACCCTATCTGGATTAATAAAATCACTTATAGCATTTCCTTCTCTCAAAAATTCTGGATTAGAAATTACTGAAAATTCTGAATGTATACAATGCTCTTTAATTATATTCTCAACCTCATCACAAGTACCTACAGGTACAGTAGATTTGATTATTATTTGTGTATTTGGAGAAATAAACTCTGCAATTTCTCTCGCACATTGATATACGAAGGTTAAATTTGCATCTCCATTTTTACCTCTAGGAGTTCCAACTGCAATAAGAACAATCTCTGAGTCTTTAATATTTTCGCTTATATTTAGTTCAAAAGCTAAATTACCATTTTCTATATTCTTCAATAATAGTTCATTAAGGCCAGGCTCATAAATTGGAACTTTATTATCTTTTAGTAATTTAATTTTTTGATCATTATTATCAATACAAGTTACTTTGTGACCGGAATCTGCGAAGCAAAAACCAGAAACAAGTCCTACATAACCACATCCAATCACTGAAATTTTCATTTATTAGCCAAATAAATTAATTTTCTCATTAACAACTTTTTCCAAATATGGTGAGGGTGAAAAATCTGAGCCAAATTTTTCTTCCATTTCTTTATGCCACTTCAAAACCTTATCATAGCCAATTAGCTGCCCATAAAACATTGGTCCACCTTCATACATTGGCCATCCATATCCGTTGATCCAAACTATATCAATATCACTTGCTCTTATAGCCATTCCTTCTTCTAAAATTTTGAAACCTTCATTAATCATAGGGTATAAACATCTCTCTAGAATTTCTTCTTTACTTATCTCCCTTCTTTTAATTTGATGTTTTTCCGAAAACTCGATAATTAATTTTTCAACTTCTGTATCAGGAGATTTGTTTCTTTTCTCATCATATATATAAAAACCTTTACCGGTTTTTTGTCCAAGCCTTCCTGCTTCACATAATTTATCTCTTAATGTATCACCAGTTGATAGGTCTTCGTCCCAGCCAATGTCAAGTCCAGCCAGATCTGACATTGCAAAAGGCCCCATAGGGAAACCAAAATCAAACAAAGCATCATCTACTTCCCAAGGCATAGCTCCTTCTAAAATCAATTTATTAGCCTCTCTCTGTCTTTGTGCAAGAATTCTGTTACCAACAAAACCAGGGCATACACCAACTACTGCTGCAACTTTTCCAATACTTTTAGCCATCTTCATCGAGGTTGCTACAACTGATTTTGATGTTTTTTCCCCTCTAACAATTTCCAAAAGACGCATTACATTTGCTGGGCTAAAAAAATGAAGCCCTATAACATCTTCAGGTCTACTTGTTTGTGCCGCAATTTCATTAACATCAAGAGCGGATGTATTTGTTGCCAAAATTGCGCCTTTCTTAGCAATATTATCTAATGTTTTAAAAATATCTTTTTTTAAATCCATATTTTCAAATACTGCTTCGATTATTAGATCACAATTCGACAAATCATTAATGTCAGTGGAACCCTTTATAAGATCTGTTCTTTTTTCAACATCTTCAAAAGTTATTCTTCCTTTATTAGCGGTATTTTCATAATTTTTTCTAATAATACCTAAACCTTTATCAAGATTTTCCTGACTTTGCTCAATAATAGTTACTGGTATACCTACATTGGCAAAATTCATTGATATACCGCCGCCCATTGTACCTGCACCAATAACTCCTATAGATGATAAAGGTTTAATTTCAGTATCAGGTTCAATATCTGGAATTTTTGCTACCTGTCTTTGAGCAAAGAAAGCATATCTTTGAGCAGCCGATTGAGTTCCAGTTACAAGCTCCATAAACAGTTTTCTTTCTATCTTTATACCTTCATCAAAAGAATCATTAACTGCTGCTTCAATGCATTGAATATTATATTCTGGAGCTAGAAAACCACGTGCTCGTCTTGCTATTGATGCTCTAAAGTCAGTAAAGATATTTTCATTGCCTCTAGCGGCTTCAACTTTGTCGTTCATTTCACTAATTTTTACTAATGGACGATTTTCAGAAACTATTTTCTTAGCAAAATTAATTGAGTCTTCTCTTAATCCATTTTCATTAGCAATTTCATCAACTAAACCCATTTCTAAACATTTTTTGGCAGGAACATGCTGACCTGATGTAACCATTTGAAGAGCTTTTTCTACTCCAACAACTCTTGGCAGTCTTTGAGTTCCTCCTGCTCCCGGTAGTAAACCAAGATTTACTTCAGGCAAACCACATTTTGCTGAGGGTACAGCAATACGATAATGACATGTAAGAGCAACTTCTAGACCACCGCCTAAGGCTGTTCCATGGATTGCTGCAATAACTGGTTTATTAGAATCTTCAATAAATTCTTGAACTTCAAAAAGTGAAGGTCCCTTTGGCTCTTGACCAAATTCAGAAATATCCGCTCCAGCTATAAAAGTTCTTCCCTCACATATTATTATAATTGCTTCTGATTCTCCATCATTTCTTGCTTCGGTAATTCCTTTATGTAGGCCTTCTCTTACAGGAGCAGATAATGCATTCACTGGAGGTGAATTTAGAGTGATTATAGAAATATTTCCATCTTTCTCAATTGTTGTTACATCATTTATTGAAGTCATATTTTTTCCTTTCACCAATCGCAAATATGTATATGCTATCCAAATTCATAAGTAAGAAACAATAGGAGATTTAAGTGGCAAAAGCAAAGCTATCTTCAACAAAAAATTCAAAAAAGAGTATTGAGTTAATACAGAGTAAATTCGGAAGTGAAGGTTATATTTGTAATAATCAGATAGCTACAGCTATTTTTTTAAGTCAAAATTTACATAAACCCATACTTGTTGAAGGACCGCCAGGAGTCGGTAAAACTGAATTAGCAAAAGCTACTGCAGGTTGGATGAATAAATCATTAATAAGGTTGCAATGTTATGAAGGACTTGATGAAGCTAAAGCTTTGTATGAGTGGAAATATGGAAAGCAACTTTTATATACTCAAGTATTAAAAGACAAATTAAATGATATTATTTCTGATACTAGCGGCCTTGAAAGCTCAATAGAAAGTTTACATAATTTTGATGATATTTTTTTCTCAGACAAATTTTTAGAGCCCAGACCGCTATTAAAGGCTGTTAGTGATGATGAAGGGGCGGTTTTATTAATTGATGAAATTGATAAGTCTGATGATGAGTTCGAGGCTTTTCTTTTGGAGATTTTATCTGATTATCAGGTATCAATTCCAGAGATTGGTACAATAGAAGGAAAAGTTAAGCCAATTGTTTTTTTAACTTCAAACAACACAAGAGAGATTGGTGATGCTCTGAAAAGGAGGTGCCTGCATTTATATATTCCTTTTCCTGATGCTAAATTAGAAGAACAAATTATTGCTTCGCGAGTTCCAGATATCGAAAAAAATCTTAAAACAGAATTGGTAAACTTTGTTCAAAATCTTAGAGATCTGGATCTAAAAAAATTACCATCAGTAGCAGAGACAATTGATTGGGCAAAGTCACTAGTTCTTTTAAATGTGAAATCTCTTGATGCCAATCTTGTTAGAGAAACGCTAAATGTTTTATTAAAGTTTCAAAGTGATATAGATGCTGCTGACTCTGAGATAGAGGCGATGATTAGAAAAGGTAACGCTTAAAGAATAAAGCATGGTCGATTTTTTAAGAGATTTTATTAAGGTTTTAAGATTATCAGATGTAAGGGTATCTTCTTCAGAAACTATTGATGCCATGAAAGCGTCTTCACTTATTGGCCTTGAAGATAAAAATTTATTAAAGCAAAGCTTATCTCAATCGCTTGCTAAGAGCATGCGGGAGAAAGAAATTTTTGCTGACTGTTTTGATAATTTTTTCAAAGAAGATTTTATGAATATTGATAATCCATCGGAAGAAGAGATTGATGAAAAAACTATTTTTGATGAAATTCATGAATCTCAGTCTAATAATGATTTGGAATCTTTATTTAAAACTTCAGATAAAACTGCCTTAATGACTTCTTTAGCAAATGCTGCTAGCGAAGTAGGTTTAAAGGATATTAAACTTTTTACACAAACAGGAATGTTTACAAGAAAAATACTTGAGTCTATGGGTCTTGAAAAACTCAATAATGATATTTTCCAAGCCTCAAAAGAAGGCAAACATAACAGAGAAGAGGATTTAAAAGAGGTAAGGGAACGCATTCGTCTTGAGATCAGAGATTATGTCGAACATCAACTCAAGTTAAGAACATCTGAGTCTGGAAAACAAATAAGAGAGGATGCTCTTTCCCAAGTTAGATTAAGTCAGGTGGATAAGTCTGATTTTGTATTAATGACTGGTATTGTAAGGAAGATGGCGAAGCGTTTAATTGCATTACATTCGAGAAAAAAAAGAAAAGCAAATAGAGGTGTTTTGGATATTCGTTCAACATTAAGAGTAAATCAACAATATGAAGGATTACTTTTTAAAACTTTATGGAAAAGAAAAAAAGTTGATCGTCCAAAAGTGATTGCCCTTTGTGATGTATCTGGATCAGTAGCAAATGTTGCAAGATTTTTTTTAATGTTCTTATATAGTTTATCTGAAGTTTTGCCCAATATTCGTTCTTTTGCTTTTTCTAATCAAGCTGGAGAAGTAACTGACCTTTTTGGTGCAAAGGATATAGAAGGTGCAGCAGCAGAAACCTTAATCTTACATGGCGGAGGTTCAACTGATTATGGCCAATCATTAAGTGATTTAGAAGGTTTTATTGAAAATGATATTGATAGAAAAACGACATTAATTATTTTAGGTGATGGGCGATCAAATTTTGGTGATCCAAGGACAGATATTTTAAAATCATTACATGAAAAATCAAAAAGAATTATTTTTCTAAATCCAGAACCGAAAACTTTATGGGGAACTGGTGACTCTGAGATGAATAGATATGCACCATATTGCCATAAAGCAAAAGCATGCAGTTCCTTAAGTGATCTTGAAAAGGTTGTGGAAGATCTTTTAAGGTATTCATTTTAGAAGGGTAAGTTTCTTTCCCCTGATAAAAATAGATCAACTGAGCTTGCGCATTGGCGACCTTCACGAATTGCCCAAACAACTAGTGATTGTCCTCTTCTCATATCACCTGCAGAGAAAACATTATCAATACTAGTTTTATAATCTGATGTATTTGCAAGGACATTACCTCTTGAATCTTTTTCAACGCCAAGTTCTTCAATCATTCCTTTATGTGCTGGATGTATAAATCCCATTGCCAATAAAACTAGATCAGCCTTTAATTTAAAATTACTATTTTTTATTGGTTTCATTTTATCATTAACCTTTACACAATTAATTGCCTTTACAACACCATTTTCACCTTCAATTGATTCTGTCAAAACAGAAAAATCTCTAATTGCTCCTTCCTCTTGGCTTGATGAAGTTCTTAGCTTTAAGGGCCAGTTTGGCCAAGTTAAACCTTTATCTTCTTCTTCTGGAGGAATAGGCATAATTTCTAATTGCGTTACTGACTTTGCACCCTGTCTTATTGATGTGCCTATACAATCGGAACCAGTGTCACCACCTCCGATAACAATCACATCTTTATCCTTAGCTGATAGTTCTTTTGTAAAACTAATAGTTTCGTTTGATACCCTTCGGTTTTGCTGAGGAAGAAAATCCATAGCAAAATGAACGCCATCTAACTCTCTGCCTTCAATTGGTAAATCTCTTGGATGTTCAGAGCCACCCGTTAGCACTACGGCATCATACTGATTTTTTATTTCATCAACACTAATATCCTTTCCAACATTTATTCCAGTTTTGAAACTAACTCCTTCTTTTGACATTTGATCTTCTCTTTTATCAATGAAATGTTTTTCCATTTTAAAATCAGGTATTCCATATCTAAGAAGTCCACCAATTTTTTCGTTTTTTTCAAATACAGTTACGCTATAACCAGCTCTAGCTAGTTGTTGTGCGCAGGCCATACCAGCTGGACCAGATCCTATAATAGCTATAGTTTTATCTATCTTTTTTTCTGGAATAACAGGAACAATCCAACCATTTTTATAACCTTTATCAATTATCGAACATTCTATCGTTTTGATAGAAACAGACTCTTCATAAAGATTTAATGTACATGCAGCTTCACACGGAGCAGGGCATATTCTGCCTGTGAATTCAGGAAAATTATTTGTTGAATGAAGATTATCAAGAGCTTCTCTCCATTTTTCTGTATAAACAAGATCATTCCAGTCTGGTATTTGATTATTAACCGGACAACCAGAATGACAATAAGGTACACCACAATCCATACATCTTGCTGCTTGATTTTTAGTTTCATTTTCAGTTAATGGAACAACAAATTCATTATAATTTGTAACTCGAGAATCTATATCGAGATATTTTCTTTCTTTTTTTCTTATTTCCATAAAACCTGTAACTTTACCCATAATACTTATCCTAATTTGGCTAGTTTATTTTCAATTTGATCTTTTTTGAGGTTCTCTTGTAGAACTTTTTTATACTCAATCGGCATTACTTTTTTGAATTTAGTTAAAAAGTCTGAAAAATTACTAATTATTTCTTCAGCAATATTGCTATTAGTGTAGTGCAAATGATTCATAATTAATTTCTGTAATCTCGCTGCATCATTGAAAAGGTGATTATCTAAGAATTTATCTTGGTTATGATTTTTATTTTCTGATATTGACTCTAATTCAACCATTTGAGGGTTATATAGGTCTTTAAGAGTATCATTATTATCGAGAACATAAGCAATACCTCCAGACATACCTGCTCCAAAGTTTCGACCAACTTCCCCTAGTACAATCACTATTCCACCTGTCATATACTCACAACAATGATCGCCCGCTCCCTCAACAATTGCCGTGGCACCAGAATTTCTTACAGCAAATCTTTCTCCAGCTATTCCTCTAAAATAGCATTCACCTTCTATAGCACCGTAAAGAACTGTGTTGCCTACTATCATACTTTTCTCAGGTACAATTAATGATTCTGCAGGAGGTCTAATGGTTATTCTGCCTCCAGAAATTCCTTTAGCAACATAATCGTTCCCTTCGCCTTCCAGGTCTAATGTTACGCCTTTTGCTAAAAAAGCTCCAAAACTCTGTCCTGCAGTTCCTTTTAATTTAATATTAATGGTGTCATCAGGTAAACCATTGTGTCCATATTTTTTAGCAACCATATGTGATAGCATTGTTCCTGCAGATCTATCTGTATTATTTATTTCAGAAGTTATTTTTACTGGTAGCTTGTTTTCAATAGCTGATTTTGACTCATCAATGAAAGTTCTATCAAGAATCTCAAAAATATCGTGTTCTTGGTTTTTACTATTAAAGCTGTCCTCACCTTCCCAGCTTTCTGGTTTATAAAATAATTTTTCAAAGTTGAGTCCCTCAGCTTTCCAATGATCTATAGCATAATTAGTATCCAAAACATCTGTTTCACCAATCATTTCATTAAAATTTGCAAAACCTAAATCTGCCATAATTTTTCTTACTTCTTCAGCAACAAAGAAAAAATAATTTACCACATGTTCAGGTTGCCCATTAAAAAGCTTTCTTAATTCTTTATCTTGAGTTGCAATACCTACAGGGCATGTATTTAAATGACATTTTCTCATCATTATGCAACCTGAGGCAATAAGTGGAGCGGTTGAAAAACCAAATTCATCAGCACCTAATAAAGCGCCAATAACTACATCTCTACCTGTACGAAGACCTCCGTCTACCTGGACAGCTATTCTTGATCTTAATCCGTTCAATACAAGAGTTTGATGAGTTTCTGCAAGACCAATTTCCCAAGGACTACCCGCGTGTTTAATTGATGTTAGAGGACTTGCCCCGGTTCCACCTTCAAATCCAGAAATAGTCACATGATCAGCTTTAGCTTTTGATACTCCTGCAGCAACTGTGCCTACCCCCACTTCAGAAACTAACTTAACTGAGATAGCTGCAGATGGATTTGCATTTTTAAGGTCATATATTAATTGTGCTAAATCTTCTATTGAATATATATCATGATGAGGTGGTGGAGATATTAAGCCTACACCAGGCGTTGAGTATCTTACTTTTGCAATTGTTTCATCTACCTTATGTCCTGGCAGTTGACCTCCCTCTCCCGGCTTAGCGCCTTGTGCCATTTTAATTTGAATCATATCAGAGTTTGATAGATATTCTGCAGTAACCCCAAAACGACCGGAAGCAACTTGTTTAATAGCTGATCGCATTGAGTCTCCATTTTCAAGTGGTTTAAAACGATCAACTTCTTCACCGCCTTCACCAGTATTAGACTTACCGCCTATTCTATTCATTGCAATTGCTAAATTTGTGTGTGCCTCCCTACTGATTGAGCCGTAAGACATTGCGCCAGTAGCAAATCTTTTAACAATTTCTTTTGCGCTTTCAACCTCATCTATATTTATTTTTGATCTTCCATAGAGTTCTGGATCTTTAAATTGAAATAAACCCCTTAGAGTCATTAATTTTTTATCTTGTTCATTTATTTGTTTAGCGTAATTTTCATATGTAGAAAAACTATCTGAGCGAACAGCATGTTGAAGATCTCTAACTGTATCACTATTCCAGACATGTTCTTCACCTCTTAACCTTAATGCGTATTCTCCTCCTACATCCAGCATATTCTCCATAGCCGGAATATTTTCAAAAGCTTTATTGTGTCTATTAATAGTTTCTAATTCAATTTCATCTACATTAATTCCTTCAACCTTAGAGGAAGTACCTAAAAAATATTTATCTATAAGCTTCGAAGATAAACCAATCGCATCGAAAATTTGTGCGCCACAATATGATTGATATGTTGAGATTCCCATTTTTGACATAACTTTGAGCATGCCCTTACCACTTGCTTTAATAAAATTATCTAGAGCTTTTTCACCAAGTTCTGGGGCGAGCTCTACGGCTCTTCTTAGAGCTAACCAAGGACTTATGGCGTCAGCACCATAACCTGCTAAGCAACAAAAATGATGAATTTCTCTCGCTTCAGCAGTCTCAATAACTAGCCCAACAGATGTTCTCAAACCTTTACGAATCAGATGGTGGTGGACAGCTGATGTAACAAGTAAAGCAGGTAAAGCTATATCCTTTTTAGAAATATTTTTATCAGTTAAAATAATAATATTAGATCCTTTATTTACACTTTGTTCAGAGGCAAGACATATTTCTTCAATTTTTTTACTTAAAGTTTCTCTTTTTTCTAACTTATTAAAAGTAATATCTAATTCATCAACTTTAAATGCTTTCGGATTATTTTTACTAAAATCTATTATTTTTTTGATTTCTTTTTCTTTTAAAATTGGCTGCTTTACTTTGATGCAGGTTGATGGGTCGTTCGAATCTAAATCTAATATGTTTCCTCTTTTACCTATGTAATTAAATAGTGACATAACTATTTCTTCTCTGATCGGATCAATTGGGGGATTAGTAACTTGAGCAAAGTTTTGTTTGAAATAAGTATAAAGTAATTTTGATTTTCTTGATAATGCAGAAACAGGGGTATCGGTTCCCATGGAACCAATAGCTTCCATCGCAGTATGAGCCATTGGATTCATCAAAAACCCTTCATCTTCTTGTGTATATCCAAATGCCTGAAGAAGTTTCATTTGCGGTAAATCATTGTCTATTCTATTTTTCTTTTCAGTTTCTGGAATATTTTCAATATTGACTTGACTAAGCTGGACAAGTTTTTTCCAGTCACTCTTCTCAGAAATTTCCTTCTTAATTTCTTGATCACTCACAATTGATTTTTTTTCAAGATCAATAAGAAGCATCTTTCCCGGTTGTAATCGCCACTTTGAAATTATTGTACTTTCATCAACGGGTATAAGACCCATTTCTGATGCGAAAATAAGTTTATCATCATTAGTTAAAAGATATCTTGCTGGCCTAAGTCCATTTCTATCAAGAAGAGCACCTATCTGCTTACCATCTGTAAATGCTATATTTGCTGGACCGTCCCATGGCTCCATTAGTGGGGCATGGTATTCATAAAAACTTTTTAATTTATCATCGAGTAAATTATTATTTTGCCAGGCTTCAGGTATCATTATAAGCATTGCTTCAGCAATTGAATAACCGCCATGAACCAGCAATTCAAGAGCGTTATCAAATGACGCGCTGTCTGATTGACCTTCTTTAATAATTGGCCAAATTTTATCAATATCTTCTTTAAATTTATCTGATTTTAAAATGCTATGCCTAGCATTCATCCAGTTAATATTTCCTCTAACAGTATTTATTTCACCATTATGACAAAGCATTCGAAATGGTTGTGCTAAGCTCCATGTAGGAAAAGTATTTGTAGAAAACCTTTGATGAATAAGAGCAAAAGAAGATTCAATAAGTGGGTCAGACAAGTCTTCAAAAAAACCTAATTGATTACCAACAGTACCTACCTGATCCGAGAGGACCATTCCCTTATAAAGAATTGTTCTTGAAGAAAAAGAAGGAATATAAAATTGATCATAAAACTCATCACCTAATTTAGCCACAGCATTATCTATGCACTGTCTTAAAATATAAATTTTTCTTTCCCAATCATCTTGATCATCTATATTTTTAGGTTTTTCAACAAACAGATGATAGACATATGGTATTGTTGGTTTTACAGACCAACCTAATTCTTCACCATATGTTGGGCATTCTCGCCAACCAAGAATAGAGATATTTTCTTCTTCACATTTTTTTTCAACGATTTTGAAAATAGTTTTTTTTATCTGCTCATTTTTCTTAATAAAAAAAACTCCAACTCCATAATTATTTTTTTCTGGAAGATTAATATCATTAACTTTTTCGACAAAAAAGTTATGTGGAATTTGAATTAAGATGCCTGAACCATCTCCTGCCTTCGGATCAGCTCCAACTGCACCTCGATGTTCAAGGTTACATAGCATTGCTAAACCTTTTTTAACTATGTCATGTGAGGCCTGATTATTTGTATCTGCAATTAATCCTACTCCACAAGAATCATGTTCTTTATTCGAGTCATACAGACCCTGATTTGTAGGAAAACCTATATTGTCTTTTATGATATTATTTTTAGTCATAAGTCCAGCGTCCATAAAAATTACGCTTCCCACCTCTGTTAATTAATTATTGTTATTTGTTAGTAGTAAGAGTGATGTTTTATAACAGAATTAATAAAAAATCAAGTAGTGTTGTATAAATACAACAATGAGCTTAAACTTTTCTGTTAAATTGCTGGTTTATTTAAATAACTTTAAGTTTCAAGTTTAAATAATTCTATAAATTCTTTGTATCTATTGGTTAGGAAATTAATTTCATTATCACTTAATTCATTTTTCCATCTTCCATTTTTACCTGATTGAATATGTTTGCTATGAAAAAAAAATTGATTTGAGAAATCTTTTGCATTTGTTTCTTTAAACAAGGCTTCATTTAATTTTTTCATTTGATTAATATCGCTAAACTCATAAAGATCATTAATCTCTTCTTCAGAGATTTCTATATCAATATATTTAAATACTCTCGTTATAGCTTCTTTCCTATTATTGATAAGATATGGATATGTAAAAAAAAGTTTATTGCTGACATCAATCATGTGATTTGTATTCATTATGGCATGATCAACTTTTGATAGCGTAGCAGAAAAATTCCAATTATTTAGTTTCATTAAAGATACAAAGGTGTCTCTGGGATCCCTGATTGTATAGATATTCTTTATTTCTTTCTCATTATGAAATACTTGATGATAGTCGTGATAGTGGCATATGTTGATATGTTCTTTTATATTCATATCTGGATTTTCATTTTTAAAAAATTTTCCCATATGGAAAGAAGTTTTAATATTATGAATTGCTATAGTTATATTTTTTCTAATAAAAAATTCCTTAACGGTATTAAATAAAAATGTAGTTCCTGATCTGGGCATTCCACCTATTAATATAATCATGGTCGTAACCCAAAACCTACTTTACCTGTTTTTCTTAGAGGAGCAGCTAGATTGGTGAATTCACATATAAGCTCTCTGGTGTTTGTAGGATCGATAATTTCTTCAGCTAAAAAAGACTCCGCTGTTCTAAATGGTGATCTTACATTTTCCATTCTTTCTTCTATTTCTTTTAGAAGTTTATCAGGGTCTTCAGATTTTTCTAAATCTGATTTGAAAGCCGCTTCTATCCCCCCCTCCATAGGAAGTGATCCCCAATCACCCGATGGCCAAGCATATCTATAATGTACACGTGATGCATTCATATGAGCGGCGCCTGCAACCCCAAAAACTTTTCTTAAAATAATTGAACACCAAGGAACTGTAGCTTGATAAACAGCTGTTAGAGCTCTTGCACCATGTCTTATAGTTGCTTGCTTTTCAGCCTCTAAGCCAATTAAAAACCCTGGATTATCTACTAGGTGAACAACTGGTAGATGAAATGTTTCAGCAATATCTACAAACCGGGTTACTTTATTTGATGCTTCTGCAGTCCACCCTCCACCATAAAAATATGGATCTGAAGCAAGCAGGCCAACAGGCCATCCATCAAATCTTGCTAATCCAGCAATTACTGATTGCCCTGAGTATTTTCCAAACTCTAAAAAACTATTATTATCAACAATTGTTTCAATTATTTTTCGAGAGTTATAAACTTTTCTTCTGTCTCTTGGTATAGCTTCTATCAGCCATTCATCTTTACGGTTAGGTTTATCATTGTTTTTTTTTCTTGGAGGCAATTCATAAACTGATGAAGGAAGATAAGACAAGATTTCCTTTGCTGTATCGATCGCTTCTTCTTCTGATTTTACAACAATATCAATAGCTCCATTTTTTGAGTGTATTTTATGGCCTCCTAATTCTTCTTTAGTTAAATCTTCTCCAACTCTCTTAACAACCGGTGGTCCGGCAACAAACATTTGTGAAATTTTTTCTACCATAATTGAAAAATGACTGGTTACCGCTCTTGCTGCACCAAGTCCTGCAACAGGTCCAAGGGCAAGAGAGATAACTGGTATTGTTGATAAATTTTTTACTACCCAATCCCATCCAGGATTACCAGGAATATATGTTCTTGAATCCGTATCTAAAGATTTTACAGAGCCTCCGCCTCCTGTACCTTCAATTAACCTTATTAGAGGTATTCTATATTCGTTCGCGAACTGTTCAGCCATAACCTGTTTTTGATGAATTGAAGCATCGGCAGCACCTCCTCTTACAGTAAAATCATCTGCTCCAACCATCACATTTTTTCCATTAATTTTTGCTCGGCCAAGTATAAAGTTTGATGGTACAAATTTTTTTAATTTACTTTTATCATCATATTCTGCCTTTCCTGCTATTTTTCCTATTTCATGGAAAGAATTTTTATCTGCAAGAAGTTTAATTCTTTGTCTAACATTTAATCTATTGTTATCTTTCTGCCTCTTTAGCTTTTCTTTTCCACCCATTTTTTCAGCGAGTTTCTCTCTATTTTTAAGTTCATCAATTTCTTTTTTCCAGCTCATGATTTATCTCCAAAAACCCATTTTGTAAGGAACCTTGATATAAGTATTAATATTAAACCAATAGATGCCGAAAAAATTGCTATATCGCTGAAGAGAGTTGGCATTGATTGAAGGCCTGAGTGAGTTGCTTGTCCGGATATTAATCCAGCAATAATTGCTCCTAAAGAAGAGGCTAAAAACCAAACACCCATCATTTGTCCCATAAATCTTTTGGGAGAAAGTGACGATATTGCTGATAGCCCTATAGGACTTAATGTTAATTCACCTAATGTATGAAATAAGTATGTTAAAAGTAGCCATTCAGCACCAGCCAACCCTTCTTGAAGAGCAACATTGGCTCCAATAGTTATAAAAACAAAGCCTATGGACATTAAAATTAATCCAAGACCGAATTTAAATGGAAGGGATGGATCAAGAGATTTTTTTCCAAGATATATCCAAATATATGCAATGAAAGGCGATAGAATTACTACTAGAGCAGGATTAAGAATCTGAAGCCAACTCGCTGGATAAATCCAATTACCTATTTGTCTATCAGTAAACTCTTTTGCAAAAATATTAAAGGAGCTTCCTGCCTGATCAAAGCCTGACCAAAAAAAGGCTGCCCCTATAAATAAAATACCAATTAAAGTTACTTTCTTTTTTTCACTCAAAGTTAGTTTGCCAAGTAAAAAAAGATAAACAAAATAACCAATTGAAATTATTAAAATAAAAAGGGTTAAAAATTTAGCTATTGAAACAGGCTCTAAAGCAATGATGTTAAATATTGATAAGAAATATATTAAAAATAAAATTAAAAAACCTGCTACAATGTATCTAATATCTTG